>CAVGQS010000024.1:0-20786 GCA_963631415.1 Lactococcus garvieae
TTAAGTGGCTTTAAAAATTTTTTAAGTCCTTGTTTTCAATCGCTCAAGTGCTTCTAAAAAAATCTTTAGTGCGCACCAGATGTAATGCACTGAAAATGAGGCGCACACGAAATGCGCGAATTTTCACGAAAAGGACTTTTGGGGGAATTGGGGGCCCGAGGGCTCTAATGTTGGAATGTTTTAGCGGACAGCAATGTCGTTGAAAGAGCAAAACGTCTGTTCAAGCAGGGGTTTGCGGACGAGTGACAAGCGGGGGTTAGCGCGCACAAACCATTAGCGCGCGCAAACCAGCGGAAACGAAGAAAAAGAGGCGTGCTTGCGGAAACGAAAAAGAGGCGTACCGGGTTGAAACCTGATACGCCTCTTGTATTCTTCTTGCACGAAGAATCAGCACTCTTAGTTCTTGCCGTGAACTTCGTCAGAAACAGTGAGCTTCTTGCGGCCTTTGGCGCGGCGTGAAGCTAACACGCGACGACCGTTCTTGGTGGCCATGCGCTGACGGAAACCGTGCTTGTTGTTCCTTTTTCTGTTGTGAGGTTGAAAAGTTCTTTTCATGACTTATGGTTGTTTTTTGTTTTCTGTGATGTTTAGCAATTGCGAGTGCAAAATTAAGCATTTATTTTGTTATTCCCATTGCTGCCGAGCCTAAATTTTCGTCGGGTTGAGGTAAAAAAGCGCTTTTCGGGCATTTTAGGCTGTGGCTGCCGTGTGGATTCGAATGTTTTTTAATAACTTTGCACTCGTTTTGAACGAGCATTTTTTAATAACGTTATTGAAATTGATATGATTAAGTCACAGGACATTAAAAAAGGAACTTGCATCCGCATGGATGGCAAACTGTATTTCTGCATTGATTTTCTGCACGTCAAGCCGGGAAAAGGAAATACCATTATGCGCACAACGCTGAAGGACGTGGTAAGCGGCAATGTGATCGAGCGCCGCTTCAACATCGGCGAAAGTCTTGAGGATGTGCGCGTGGAGCGCCGTCCGTACCAGTTCAGCTACGCAGAGGGTGGTGACCTCCACTTCCTCAACCAGGAGACTTGGGACGATGTTGTAATCGCCAGGGACATGATTACCGGCGTTGACTACATGAAGGAGTCCGACATTGTCGAAGTGGTGAGCGATGCTGACACCGAGACTATCCTCTACGCTGAGATGCCGGTCAAGACGGTGCTGAAAGTGACCTATACCGAGCCGGGCGAGAAGGGCAACACTGCCACCAACGCCACCAAGCCCGCCACTGTTGAGTCGGGTGCTGAGATTCGCGTGCCTCTGTTTATCAACGAGGGCGAGATGATCGAAATTGACACTCGCGACGGTTCTTACCTCAACCGCGCTAAGTAAGTCGCCTATATATAATAAGGTAGGGTGGAGGCCTAGTGCCTTATCCTCCAGTTAGCGGGATACATATTGTTGGCCCTGTTGCCGAGGTTGTTTGCAAAACCAAGCGGCACGCCTTTGTAGGTCAGCAGTATGTATCCCTTTTTTGCGTCTACACTGATGGCCTGGCGGCGCAGGTAGTCGAGCGCCTGCTCCAGCGTGAGCTCTACGCGGGGGAAGGCGTCGGCGTTGAGCAGCCGGCTCATGGCGAGTCCGTGGGCGGGGAGGGTCTTGTTGCCTTTCCTTTCGTAGAGCGGCACTCCGGCGTGGAGGGGGTAGAGCATGCCGAGCAGGTGGCTCACGGCCTGGGCGTCGGCGCTCCTGAGGGCGCATGCGGTGTCGCCGCTCTCTAGCATCACGAGGTCGCTGGCGCTGAGCTTTGCCGCCCACTCTTTGGGCAGGGGCTTGAATTTCTGTTTGCCTTTCATCTTTGCGGAACCGCCGCTCCCGTTCTTGCGCAGCAGGGCGAGGAAGAAGCCTTCGCCCTTGGTCTTGTGGGGCAGGAAGTGGTAGACCGGCATGTCGCTGCCGGCGAGCAGGTTGCCCGTGACGGCGCATTGTGGGGGCGTGTCGATTGCCACTGCCTCGGCGCCCAGTTCGCTGCAGAAATAGGCTATGTTTTCTTCGTTTTCGGCTGTGTTGTAGGTGCAGGTGCTGTAGACCATCCAGCCGCCGTCCTTGAGCGTGGGCCAGATGGTGCTGACAATGTCGCGCTGCCGCTCGGCGCAGTCAGCCACGTTGGCTTGCGACCACATGTCGAGGGCGGGGTTGTCCTTGCGGAACATGCCCTCGCCGGAGCAGGGGGCGTCGACCACAATGAGGTCGAAGACGGCGCCCGCCTTTGCGAAGTCGCGCGGGTAGTTGCAAGTAACGAGGCTGCCCTCGTGGCCCCATTTCGTCATGTTCTCGGCCAGGACCTGCGCCCGGTTGCGCACCGGCTCGTTGCTGACGAGCAGAGCCTCGTCGGGCAGCAGCGACCTGAGCAGGGTGGACTTGCCGCCGGGGGCTGCGCAGAGGTCAAGCACGAGGCGGGGCGAGCCGCACTGCCTGAGTGCCTGCTCGAGGAACATGGATGACGCTTCCTGCACGTAGAAGGTGCCGCTGTGGAAGAGCGGGTTGAGCGTGAAGTTGGGGCGGGCGGCGAGATACCTGCCGCACGACGACCAAGGCACGCTGCCGGCGCAGTCGAGGCTGTGCAACGCCTCGCCGTCAGCGTCCTTGAACGGGTTGGCCCTGACCGACACGCAGGGCGGCTGGTCGAGCGCATTGCGGAATTGCTGATATTCGTCGTCGCCCAGAAGGGCGGTCATCTGTTGGGCAAAAGGAGCGGGCAGCTGCATAGTTAGTAAAGAGTGGGTGAGTGTTTGTTGTTGCGAAGATAATATTTTCCCTTCGGTTTTTCAAAGACTGTCTCTAAAATTAGTTACTTTTGCAACAACAAACCCGAATTTGAGCATTCAACATGAAACAGTATTTGAACCTTCTTGACAGGATTCTGACGGAGGGCGTGGAAAAAGCGGACCGCACGGGCACCGGCACCATCAGCGTGTTTGGCCACCAGATGCGCTTCAATCTTGAAGACGGCTTCCCGCTGCTCACGACCAAGAAGCTGCACCTGAAATCCATCATATACGAACTGCTGTGGTTCCTGAAGGGCGACACCAACGTGAAGTATCTGCAGGAAAACGGCGTGCGCATCTGGAACGAATGGGCTGACGAAAACGGCGACCTGGGCCACATCTACGGCTACCAGTGGCGCTCGTGGCCCGACTACAAGGGCGGCCACATAGACCAGATTCAGCAGGCCATTGACCAAATCAAGAACACGCCCGACTCGCGCCGCATCATAGTGAACGCGTGGAACGTGGGCGACTTGGACAACATGAACCTGCCGCCGTGCCACATGTTCTTCCAGTTCTATGTGGCCAACGGCAAACTGAGCATGCAGATGTATCAGAGGAGCGCCGACACGTTTCTTGGCGTGCCGTTCAACATCGCGTCCTACGCCCTGCTGCTGATGATGGTGGCGCAGGTCACGGGGCTCAAGGCGGGCGAGTTTGTCCACACCATTGGCGATGCCCACATCTACAAGAACCACCTGGAGCAGGTGAAGCTGCAGCTGAGCCGCACGCCGAGGAAGCTGCCAAGAATGACGCTCAACCCTGACGTGAAGTCTGTGTTTGACTTCAGGTACGAGGACTTCAGCCTTGAGGACTACGCCCCGTGGCCGCACATTCCGGGCAAGGTGTCGGTGTAATAACTTTTTATGCAATTTTTCTGAAGAAACTTATGTTGTCCATTATAGTATGTATAGCCCAGAACAACGCCATCGGGCTTAACGGCGGAATGATTTACCACCAGCGCGCTGACCTCAAGAGATTTAAGAGCCTGACTACGGGCCACACCATCATCATGGGGCGCCGGACCTTTGAATCGCTGCCCAAAGGCGCACTGCCCAACCGCCGCAACATAGTGCTGACGCGCGGCGAGGGCGTGTTTGAGGGAGCAGAAAAATTCGGCTCGCTCGAGGAGGCGCTCCAGCATTGCGCGTCCGACGAGAAGGTGTTTGTTACGGGGGGCAGCTCGGTCTACAAGGAGGCTATGCCGCTGGCCGACGAACTCAACCTGACCGTGGTGCACCACACTCCTGCTGAGGCCGACACGTTTTTTCCTGAGATAAATATGGACGAATGGGAAGAAACGTGGCGCGAGGACGGCGAGGCTGACGAACAGAACGACCAGCCCTACAGTTTCATTGACTTGAAGCGCAAGAAACCTGCCGGCAAGTAAAGGAACGGGGCAACAACAATTTTTGTTGCCCTGGGCAAGGGGGCTACGCCTCTTGGTGCTCCCAAATGGAGATGTTGCGTATGTATGTGAAGACGCCGAAGGCCTGGCCTACAATGAGCACCGGGTCGAGGCGGATGGCGCCGTAGATGACGATGATGGCGCTTCCCGTGAGGCTGATAATCCAAAATCCCAAGGGCAAGACGGACTCGTGACGCTGACGGCTGTAGTACCACTGGTAGATAAAGCGGCAGGTGAACACCACCTGGCCCAGACACCCGAACGCCAACAGCCAGAACGGCAGGTCGCCGCGCAGAAGGAACTGTCCCGCGAAGTCGGAACAGGTGACGAACAAGTGCACCAGCGCTGCGACAGGCAGCAGCGTCAACGCGTAGCGCAAGAGCGCCGGCACCTGCAGCCACAACCCCTTAATCTTTAGGTTCCAGATATATACGTAGTAGGAAATAAGCTGTCCCAGAATAATGGAGAAGTCGTTGCGCAGCCACCCGTAGGCAAACAGCAGCACGCTGCCCATCAGGCTGAGCACCCAAAACACGGTGGGCGACACCACCTGATGGCGCTTCTCCGACAATATCCACTGCACCAGTGTGCGCGCCGAGAAGAATATCTGGGCTGTGAAGCCTATTGCGTATACAATCAAACTGCTTGTCATGGCCTCTTATTTCTTTCGCAGCACGGTGAGGTAGTTGCAGAGCCCAATCTTGTAGTGCGCCCCCTTGTCCTTGCTGATGTTGTCATCGAAGCTGCCGTAGTCGGTGCAGACGATTTGTTCGGCTTGTGCCACACGGCGTATGTTGGCGGCGGTGGCTGAGTCGCTGAGCACTGCGCACGGCAGCGGCAGGGTGGGGCTGAACGAGTCGCCATCCTTGCTGAACAGGCCGTTGGAGGTGATTTCCTTTATCTTGTGGTGGGTGAGATAGACCATGTCAATGCGGAACTGGTGCTCACCGGCATTGACATAGAGCATGGGCATCTCCTTGAGCGTGGCGTCGTCCTTGAGCGAAGTGATTTTGCGCGCACCGACGTTGCCGAAGATGCTGTCAAGATTTGGCATGATGAACAGCGCAATCCAGACTAACAGCGCAATCTGAAGGCGAAACAGTCGGCCAGAGGTCCCCAGAACCGGTTGCGCATGGAGAACTTGGAGACGCCCGCCACGCGCTGGCGGTGGGACACGGGCACTTGCTTGTACTCAAGTTTCTGCAGCTGCACCAAGGCGGGAATGAAGCGGTGGAGCCCCTTGAAGAACGGCATCTTCTTGGCCACGTCGGTGTGCAGCACCTTGAGCGGACAGCCTGTGTCGAGGGCAGTGTCGCCCGTCATCATCCTTCGGAAGGAGTTGGCTATGCGGCTCTGACGGCGCTTCCACCACGAGTCTTTGCGCTTGGCCCTAATGCCGATGACCAGAGGGTATTGCCCGGCGTGCTCGAGCAGCAGCTCAAAGTCTTCGGGATCGGTCTGCAGGTCGGCGTCGATATAGCCCACCAGCGGCGACTGCGTGAAGTCAATGCCGGCCTTGATGGCTGCGCTGAGTCCGCAGTTGCGCTCGAAAGACAGATAGTAGAAGTCGGGGTTGTTTGAGCAGATGCCCGTTATGCGCGAGAGCGAGTTGTCGGTTGAGCCATCGTTTACGAAGAGGACACAACTCTTCTTGCTTGCGTGCTGGAGGTATGCCTTTAGTTTGTCCTCCGCCATCGCCATGTTGTCTTCCTCGTTGTATACGGGATCGACAATGGTGAAATCGTAGTCGGCAGTTTTATTTGCGACCATATTTCTCGTTTTGTTTGTGAATGTTGCTGAGTGCGAAATTACACTACATCACGCACAAAACAAAACCTACGGTTGGCTATTTATGTAAATTTGACCGAAATTTAACCGCTTTGTGAATTTTTATGCTTGCTATCGGGCGTTGTACATCTTCTCGTAGTACGCCTGATAGTCAGTGCCCGTAACGGCTTCGGTCCACTGCGGATTGTCGAGGTACCACATGATGGTCTTCACAATGCCCTTGGCGAAGGTCGTTTCGGGACGCCAGCCGAGGTCTCTGCTTATCTTTGCGGGGTCGATGCCGTAGCGCTGGTCGTGGCCCAGGCGGTCAGCCACGAAGGTGATGAGGTCGTTGCTTATCCACGACAGGTCTTCGCGGTCCTCGCTTGGGAGCAGCGAGCGGTATTGCGGTTCGCCCTCCATGATTTCCCTGATGGTCTTGATGATAAGCTTGACGATGTCGATGTTCTTCATCTCGTTGTGGCCGCCCACGTTGTAGACGGAGCCGTCGGCCGCCTTTCTCACCACGAGGTCAATAGCCTTGCAGTGGTCTTCCACGTAGAGCCAGTCGCGTATGTTGTCGCCCTTGCCGTAGACGGGCAGCTGCTGGTGTCTCAAGATGTTGCGGATAATCAGCGGTATGAGCTTCTCCGGGAAGTGATAGGGACCGTAGTTGTTGGAGCAGCGCGTGATGCTGACGGGCATCTTGTAGGTGTCTCTGTAGGCGAGCACGAAGAGGTCGGCGCTCGTCTTCGACGCGCTATAGGGCGAGTGGGGGGCGAGGGGCGTCTCTTCAGTGAAGTAGCCCTCGGCGCCAAGCGAGCCGTAGACTTCGTCAGTAGAAACCTGGTGGTAGCGTACTCCCGACCGCCAGGTGGGGTAACCCTGTGCGTCCTTGCCGGTCACCCAAGCTTTGCGCGCAGCGTCGAGCAGGGTCTGAGTGCCGAGTATATTGGTCTCCAGAAAGAGTTGCGGATTGGTGATGGAACGGTCCACGTGGCTCTCAGCGGCGAAGTTGACGACGTAGTCAAAGTTGTATTCGGTAAAGAGGCTGTCCACCAGTTTTCCGTCCCTGATGTCTCCCTTCACAAAGAAACATCTCTTGTTGTCGATGTCGGGGTCTATGGTGCCGAGGTATCCCGCGTAGGTCAGCGCGTCGAGGATGACTATGCGTATGTCGCTGTGCTCTGCCAGCATATATTTGACGAAATTCGACCCGATAAAGCCGGCCGCACCCGTAACAAGGTATGTTTTCATAAGGAGTGAGTGTGTTTGTAGCTGCAAAACTACTTATTTAAAACTAAAAAACGTGGCAAATTCCAATGAAATTTGCCACGTTTTCTGTTATAGGACGTGTTGTCGTCAGTTGAGGAATCCCAACATTGCGCCCGCTGCGATAGCGGAACCGATGACTCCGGCAACATTCGGGCCCATGGCGTGCATGAGGAGGTAGTTGTGTTTGTCATACTCCAATCCCAGGTTCTGCGAAATGCGCGATGCCATAGGCACGGCGCTCACTCCGGCATTGCCGATGAGAGGATTGATCTTGTTGTCCTTGCTCAAGAAGATGTTCATGAACTTCACGAACAAGACTCCAGCGCAAGTTGCGATGGCGAATGCCAATGCACCGAGGAAGAAGATCTTGATGGTGTCGGATGTCAGGAACTCGCTTGCCTGTGTGGAGCAGCCCACGGTCAGACCCAGCAGCATCACTACGATGTCGTTGAGGGCAGAACCGGCGGTCTTGGCGAGGCGTGTGGTCTTGGTAGACTCCTTCAGGAGGTTACCGAAGAACAACATACCGAGCAGGGGCAGACCCGACGGGATGATAAGCGCTGTCATGAGAAGTCCTATGATAGGGAATACAATCTTCTCGGTCTGGCTCACTTGACGAGTGGGCTTCATGTGAATCACGCGCTCCTTCTTGGTGGTGAGGACTCTCATGAAGAAAGGCTGTATCACCGGCACGAGTGCCATGTAGGAGTAGGCACACACGGCGATGGCTCCCATGAGGTTGGGCGAGAGCTTCGACGACAGGAATATCGCGGTAGGACCGTCTGCGCCGCCGATGATGGCGATGCCGGCTGCCTGGTTGGGCTCAAAGCCGAGGGCTAGGGCTACCATGTAGGCACCGAAAATACCGAACTGCGCAGCGCCGCCCACAAGCAGGAGCTTGGGGTTGGCCAACAGGGCGGTAAAGTCGGTCATCGCTCCAATGCCAAGGAATACCAGAGGCGGATACCACCCGTCCTTAACGCCGGAGTAGAAGAAATTCAGCACTGCGTTGTCTTCATACAGGCCAATCTCCAAACCGACAGACTTGAAGGGGATGTTGCCCAATACGATACCGAAACCGATAGGTATCAGCAACAAAGGTTCGAAATCTTTCTTAACGGCGAGCCAGATAAAGAAGATGCCGACTAATATCATTACGTAATTTGACCAGTCTCCACAAGCAAAACCTGTGTAGGTGATAAAATCACTGAGTTTTTCTCCGATAAAATCCCACATAGTGTGATTGTTTTTGGATTTTTGATTTCAACGGAAAGCCCTCGCTCCTCGCTAAGTTATCGGGGCAGGGCCTCCCGGCGGAATATTTTGTTAGGCGATGGTAAACATTGTGGCGCCCTCCAGGATGGAATCGCCCTTGCTCACAGAGATGGCAGTGATGGTGCCCGACTTCTCAGCGGTGATTTCGTTTTCCATCTTCATGGCTTCGAGGATGAGGACCACGTCGCCTTCAGCCACCTGCTGGCCTACAGCCACCTTGATGTCTACGATGGTGCCAGGCAGCGGAGCCTTGAACGGAGTGCCCTGGCCTGCGGCTGCTGCAGGTGCGGGAGCTGCAGCCGGCTTTGCTGCGGGAGCTGGAGCTGCTGCGGGAGCTGCAGCCGGTTTGGCGGGTTCTATCTTCTTTACTTCCTTGCCTACGATCTCTACGTCGTATGCCTTGCCGTTTACAGTTACATTGGCCTTGTTGCCTGCGAGGTTCTCGATATTAACAGAGTATTCGTTACCGTTAATGATGTATTTGTATTCTTTCATTTTAGTGTATTGTTTTTAGTGTTTGTTTGTTTTTGTGTGTGTTGTGGTTACTTAAGCATTCCGGCTCCGATGACGCTGCCTTTGTCAGCCCAGTCGGAGTTGGTCTGGTTGATGGTGATGACACCGCTCTCTTCGTCGTGGGCGAACTCAGCGCTCAGAGTCAGTGCGATGAGTGCTGCGGCGAGGCTGTCGTTGGCGGTGCAGGAGCTGGCTTGCGTCACGGCAATGGCGGCGGCAATTTCCTCCTCCTTGTTGCTGGACTTGCTTGCTTTGCTGGGCTTGGCAGCTTTGGCAGGAGCCGTGTCTGCTTGTTCCGTTTTCTTGCTGGCAGCGCTAACTACCTTGCCGAAGAGGACGAAGAAGATGTAGAGCAGGATGAGGCAGCCGAAGACGATGCCCATGGCCAAGATGGCCATGGCAATGCCGTGGGGGTCTTTCTCCTTGAACTCCGAAATCTTGTTCATGCTCTGCTTCTTCAGGTAGTTGTTGTCGCGAGTCGGGGTCGGGGTCTGGCAGAGGTTCCATTTCTCGTTCTCGAAATCGCAGGCATACGACTGGCCTTCGTGGAGGTTGGCGGGAATGGTGACGGAGTCAATCAGGCTGACGCCGTTGCCGCTGTACACTGCCACTACGTCGCCCGGATGCAGGGTGAACGCCAGGTGTTCAATTCCCTCGTTCTCCTTGTTGTCGGCCTTGAAGACAATGCAGTTTTGAGGTTTTACCTCAGTGAAAGGATTTCCCGTAGGTACAAGGCGCATCTTCTTTATGCGCTCCGGAGCCGATAGTTCCGGATTGAGTGCGGCAGGGTCGTTGGTGATGTAGAAACCGCCGAAGTCTTGGGTCCCCCACGACGTGTTCTGCAGCTCAATCCACGAACCTTTGGTGCTGTCTATTGCCACCTCGCTTATGCGAAATTTGGCGCCATCGGCCAGTGCTCCGTTGACACAGAGCACCAGCATGGCTATAAGGGTGACTATTTTATTAGACTTCATGATTGTAACTTAGTAAGGTTTACAATGGAATGTTGCCGTGTTTCTTTGCGGGACGGGTCTCGCGCTTGTTCTGCAGCACAGCGAGGGCGCGGCAGATGCGGAAACGGGTGTTCTTAGGCTCAATGACGTCGTCAATGTAGCCGTATTTGGCAGCCTGATACGGGTTGTTGAACAAATCGTTGTATTCCTTCTCCTTCTCAGCGAGGAACGCCTTCGGGTCTTCTGCTGTCTTGGCAGCCTTGGCGTAGAGCACAGCCACGGCGCCCTTCGAACCCATCACGGCAATCTCGGTGTTGGGCCAAGCGTAGTTGACGTCAGCCTTGAGCTGCTTGCAGCCCATCACGATGTGAGAGCCGCCATAGCTCTTGCGGAGCGTTACGGTCACCTTGGGCACGGTAGCCTCGCCGTAGGCGAAGAGGAGCTTTGCTCCGTGGTCAATCACGGCGTTGTACTCCTGGCCTGTACCTGGCAGGAAGCCCGGCACGTCAACAAGCGTCACGATAGGAATGTTGAAGGAGTCGCAGAAGCGCACGAAGCGTGCAGCCTTGCGGCTGGCGTTGCAGTCCAGCACACCAGCGTAAACCTTAGGCTGGTTGGCCACGATGCCGACGCTCTGGCCGTTGAAGCGGGCAAAACCCACGATTATGTTCTTGGCAAAATTCTTGTGAACCTCAAGGAACTCGCCGTTGTCGATGATGCTTCCGATTACGTCATACATGTTGTATGCCTTGTTGGGGTCGTCGGGCAAGATGTCGTTGAGGGCTTCGTCGTCGCGGTTCACGGGGTCGGTGCACTCCACTCTCGGAGTCGTCTCCATGTTGTTCTGCGGAATGAAGGAGACGAGCTTGCGAATCTTGAGGGCAAGGTCTTGCTCGGTAGGGCAGGTGAAGTGGGCCACACCGCTCTTGGTGGAGTGAACCGATGCGCCTCCCAGGGCTTCCTGTGTAACTTCTTCGCCCGTCACGCTCTTCACCACGGCAGGGCCGGTGAGGAACATGTAGCTCACGTTTTCGAGCATGAAGATAAAGTCGGTTATGGCAGGTGAGTAGACCGCACCACCGGCGCAGGGACCGCAAATGGCGGAAATCTGGGGAACAACGCCCGACGCCTCAATGTTGCGCTGGAAGATGTTGGCAAAGCCTGCCAGGGCATTGACGCCCTCCTGGATGCGAGCGCCGCCCGAGTCGTTAAGACCGATGCAAGGCACACCCATCTTCATTGATTCGTCCATCACCTTGCAGATCTTCTCTGCCATGGTCTCAGACAGCGAGCCTGCGTTGACCGTAAAGTCCTGTGCGAACACATAGACCAGGCGGCCGTCGATGGTTCCGCTTCCCGTAACAACGCCGTCGCCATAGAACTGCTTCTTTTCCATGCCGAAGTTGGTGCAACGGTGGAGCTTGAACATGTCCATCTCTTCAAAGCTCCCCTCGTCAAGCAGCAGCTCAATTCTCTCCCTTGCGGTGAGTTTGCCTTTGGCGTGCTGCTTTTCAATAGCCTTTTCGCCACCGCCAAGGCGAGCAGTGGCGCGTTTTTCAACGAGTTTCTTGATGTTTTCCTGTTGACTACTCATAAAAACAATGTTGATTTGTATATAGTTTTTTTGTGTTTTGTGGCACAGAGTCTCAATACTTCTTGAAAAGTAAATTCTGAGTACCGTGCGCAAAATTAGTCATTTTTATTCTTAAATAGTTGTGCCGGTGTTCTTTTTGTTGCTCTCGTTGTGGTTTTTTCACTTATGCCCGCGCGGCAGAGGTCAGGAGGTGCGCAAACTGCAACAAGCCCCCCTCAGTTTCTGCTGCCAAATGCTTTCCCGATGACTGCAAAAGTAGTAATTTTGCACCTCGTAATATATAATAAGGTATATGTCGGAGAAAGCATCCTTTCTTGAACTTGGCGAAAAGCCCGTGTGGCCGTTGCTGATGAAGTACGCCACGCCCGCGGTCATTGCGATGACCGCCTCTTCGCTCTATAACATCATCGACGCGATATTCATAGGCCAGGGCGTCGGGCCAATGGCTATAGCCGGCATCTCGCTTACTTTTCCCGTCATGCAGATGACCTCGGCGTTCGGCTCCATGGTGGGAGTGGGCGCGAGCACCTTGCTGTCGGTCAAGCTTGGCGAGAAGGACTACGACACGGCCCGCAAGATTCTGGGCAACGTGGTGGTGCTCAACGTGATAATGGGCCTGGTGCTTGGCGTGATTATGCTTTTGCTGCTCGACGACATTCTGTATTTCTTCGGAGCCACCGACCTCACGCTGTCCTACGCCCGCGACTTCATGCGAGTCATACTGATCGGCAATGTGGTCACCCACCTCTACTTCGGTCTCAACGCCATGCTGCGCTCTGCCTCTCATCCCAAGTCCGCCATGGTGGCCACGCTCTACACTGTGGCGCTCAACACTGTGCTCTGCCCCCTGTTTCTCTACGGCTTCGGCTGGGGCATTGAGGGTGCGGCGCTTGCCACGGTGCTCTCTCAGGCGTGCGTGCTGTTGTGGCAGCTCAAGCTGTTTGGCAACCGCAAGGAGTTCCTCCACTTCCAGCGCGGCATCTACAAGCTCCGCAAGCGCATCGTCCTTCCCTCGTTCGGCATCGGCATGTCGCCGTTTCTCATGAACCTCATGGGGTGCGTTGTGGCGGTCTTCATGAACAAGAGCCTGCTGACCTACGGCAACGACTTCGACGTGGCGTCCTACGGCATCTGCAACCGTTTCTCCTTCTTCTTCCTCATGATTGTAATAGGCCTGACCCAGGGCATGCAGCCCATCGTGGGCTACAACTTCGGGGCGCGCAACTTCAAGCGGGTAGAGGCGGTGCTGGTGCGCACGGTGGTGTGCGCCACCTGTGTGGTAGTGGCAGGATTCTTGGCGAGCATCGCCATTCCCAGACTTATTGTCAGCGCCTTCACCACCGACAAGCAGCTCATAGACCTCTCCGTCCACTACATCAAGATAATGTTCGTCGTCTTTCCTGTAGTGGGCTTCCAGATGGTAGTGACCAATTTCTTCCAGTCCATAGGCGTGGTGAAGAAGAGTATCTTCCTGTCGCTGTCCCGCCAGCTGATATTCCTCCTTCCCGCACTGATGGTGCTGCCTCATTGGTTGGGCGTCGACGGTGTCTTTTGGTCCATTCCTGTCAGCGACATGCTGGCCACCATCACCACCGCCATCCTCTTTGTTCTGGAAATGCGGAAATACAAGAATGTCAGGGTCGCCGCGCCTGAAACAGTGGAGGAGGCGTCATGAAGAAGATTCTTTTGCTTTCAGACACCCACGGCTACTGGGACCCCCGGTTTGAGGACTACATTGCGCCGTGCGACGAGATTTGGCACGCCGGCGACATGTGCTCCAGCGAACACGCCGCGCGCTTTGCTCAGCTCAAGACGTTTCGCGCCGTTTGCGGCAACTGCGACGGCGGCGACCTCCGCTACCTCTATCCTGAGATGCTGAGGTGGCGTTGTGAGGAGGTAGACGTGCTGATGAAACACATTGGCGGCTACCCGGGCAGATACGACCGCTCGGTGCGCGACACTCTGCTGCGCAGGCCTCCGCAGCTCTTCATCTCTGGCCACAGCCACATCCTGAAGGTGTGCTACGACAAGCAGTTGGGCTGCCTCCACATCAATCCTGGCGCTGCCGGACTGCAGGGCTGGCAGTCGGTGCGCACGCTGGTGCGTTTCGTCATCGACGGCGCCGACATCAAGGACCTTGAGGTGGTGGAGCTTAACTGAGACCGCCCCGCTCTCTGCTACAGCAGCAGTCCCGCTGTGAGCAGCACTCCGAAGACCAGCATGTTGCGCGAGGTCTTGCCAAGAGTGGCGTTGAGTTCGCGGCCGTGGCCAATGGCTGCCATCTGTCGCCAAGTGGATATGTGCAGCGGCAGATAGAGTGTGGTCAGCGCTACCGTCCAGCCGTAGCCCAGTGCCATAAACGCCAGGCTCGCAGCCCACGCCACAATGCCGCACGCAAGGTAGAAATATCTGCCAAACCTTTCACCAAAGATTACTATCACTGTCTTCTTGCCGCAACGCCGGTCGGTGTCGCGGTCGCGGTAGTTGTTTACTATCATCAGCGTGTCGATGACCACGCCGCACGCCACGCTCGCCAGCAGACACGCGCCGGTGATTTCGCCCGTGGCCACATAGTGGGTGCCGCAACACGGCACAAAACCGAAGAACACCAGCACCAGCACGTCGCCCAGCCCTGTGTAGGAGAGGATGGTGGTGTAGAGAAAGGCGAAACACACGCACAGGGCTCCCACCGCCACCAGCCACATGGAGGAGTAGAGCAGCACCAGACAACCGCATGCCAGCGCGAGCACCAGCACCGCGGCGATGCCCCGCTTCATGGCCCCCGGCGTTATCCACCCTTGGGCGCAAGCGCGCTCAGGCCCCAGGCGGTCCTTGCCGTCGGTGCCCTTCAGGTAGTCGAAGAGGTCGTTTATCATGTTGGCGGCTATCTGCATCAGCGAGGCGAACACGAAGCAAACGGCAATGGCGACGCCGTTGCAGTCGGGGTGGCGCAGCGCCAGCGCCGACGCCACCATCACCGGTATCAGCGCCCCCGTGAGTGTCTTGGGGCGCGCCGCCAAAATCCAGGCGCGCAGACTGTTTTGTCTTATTTCCATGTGCTGAGGGATTAAATTCCTTGCACAAAATTACGAAGAAATGGTTTTAATACTTAACTTTGCCGCTGAAAAGCTTTAGTTCCACACAGTTTTTACACCAGAAGAATTTATGAAAAACTCTACGAAGACAATAATCCTCATCGTCGTCGCCCTGGCGCTGCTCGGCGTGGCGGCATATTTCATCCTGAGCCTCAACTCCGAGCTGCAGAAGGAGAAGGACAACAACGAGAAGTACCAGCAGCTGGCCGAAATGGACAAAAAGGAGATGGAGAACGAGTATGCCCAGTTTGCCATGCAGTACGACGAGATGAAGCGCACCATCAAGAACGACTCGCTCCTCAAGCGGCTCAACGCTGAGCAAAACAGAGCCAACTCGCTCCTCGCCGAACTCAAGAAGGTCAAGAGCGACGACGCCGCCGAGATAGCACGACTCAAGAGGGAACTCGCCACGGTGCGCGAAGTGCTGCGCTCCTACATCCTCCAGGTCGACTCGCTCAACCGCGAAAACAAGTCGCTGCGCGATGAGAACTTCTTGGTCAAGGAGCAGTACAACACCGCCACCAGCCAAATCTCGTCGCTCACCGAAGAGAAGCAGCACCTCACCAAGACCGTAGCCATAGCGGCGCAGCTCAACGCCACCGGGGTGTCGCTCACGGCGCAGAACAAGAAGGGCAAGAACGCCAAGAAGACCAAGGACATCAAGCGCTTCACCGCCTCGTTCCGCATAGCCCGCAACGTGACCGCCACCACTGGCGAGAGGCGCGTCTATGTGCGCATCCTCAAGCCTACCAACGACGTCGTGTCGCAGTCGGGCACCATGTCCTACGAAAGCACCACCATCGGCTACTCGGCCGTGAAGACGGTGGAGTACAACGGCGAGGAAACTCCCGTAACCATCTATGTCAACGTGGGCGAGATGCTCTCGGCTGGCACCTACAAGCTCTACGTCTTTGTCGACGGCCAGATGATAGGCTCCTCGTCGCTGTCGTTCGAGAAATAAGGCATATATATAATAAGGTATACGCCCGCACGGGCAAACAACAAAAAAACTGCGCAACAAGCGGAGGCTTCCTGAAGCCGAAAACTTGTTGCGCAGTTTTTTTGTGCCTTGCTTATAGCGCACTGAACCAGCGGCAGTGAGGCAGGGTGCGGCAGTGGGGCAGAGACTGTTCCCGCGCCAGTGGGGCAGGGACGAGGCTATTTCAGAATGTAGGTGACGGTCGACGCGAGCGACAGAAACGCCTGGGCGACAGGCGACGTGGCGTCGAGGGCTATGGGCTGGCCGTTGTCGCCGCTCTCGCACACCGACTGCACCAGCGGAATCTGGCCCAGCACCTTCAGCCCGAGGTCTTCCGCCATCTTCTTGGCGCCGTCCTTGCCGAAGATGTAGTATTTGTTGTCGGGCAGTTCCTGGGGGGTGAACCACGCCATGTTCTCCACAATGCCGAGTATGGGGATGTTGATTTTCTCGTTGCGGTACATGTCCACGCCCTTGCGCGCATCGGCGAGGGCCACCTTCTGCGGCGTGCTTACTATGATGGCGCCGGCTATGTCGAGCGTCTGCATCAGCGTCAGGTGTATGTCGCTGGTGCCCGGCGGCGTGTCTATTACGAAGTAGTCGAGGTCGCCCCAGTTGGCTTCGGTTATGAGCTGCTTGACGGCGTTGCTCGCCATCGGGCCGCGCCACACGGTGGCCTGCTCGGGCTTCACGAAGAAACCAATGGAGAGGATTTTGATGCCGTAGCGCTCTGCGGGCACTATCAGTTGCTTGCCGTCGACCGTCTCGCCCATTGGCTCGTGGCCCTCAAGGCTGAACATGGTGGGCACCGAGGGACCGAAGATGTCGGCATCGAGCAGTCCGACCCTGTAGCCGAGTCTGGAGAGCGAGATGGCGAGGTTGGCAGCCACAGTGCTCTTGCCCACACCGCCCTTGCCCGACGACACGGCTATCACCTTGGCGCCTGCCAGTGGCTTGGGCGCTTCGGTTTTTTCCTCCTTGGGCTTGTAGGCCACGTTGACGGTCGTCTCGGCGTCTTCCGAGGCGAAGGCCTTGACGGCAGCCTCGGCAGCCTTGGTCACCGATTTCATGAATGGGTCCGGCTTCTTGGGGAAGATGATGGTGAACGAAACCTTCTGTCCGTCAATGCGTATGTTGTCGTCAATCATTCCGGCTTCCACGAGGTTCTTGCCGTTGCCGGGATACTTCACTTGCGCCAGCGCGTCGAGTATGAGTTTCGGATAGAGTGTCATGTCTCTGTTGTTTTGGGTTGGTTATTTTGCCTTGTCGAGCGACGACCGCTTGTCGCGGGCGTAGCTGCGGTAGGAGTCTAGTTCTATCTCCACGTCGGGCTCTTTCAGCGCGCCCTCGTGGGGCAGCCTGAAGCGGAGGTACTTGATGGGAATGCCGCGGCTCAGCCACTGCTGCTCGTAGTAGGTGCGTATCTGCAGCAGCCGGGCGTCCTCGTCGCCAAACTTGCCGGCGGCTATGTCGCCATAGAGGTCGCTGGTCGAGGCCAGTGGCGCCAAGCCGTTGGCTTCAAGCATATACTTGGTGTAGGTAAACAGAAAGTTGCTGTCGGTCTTGAGATGAATGGTTCCGCCGTCGGCCAGAAACTTGCGGTAGCGTTCCATGAAGTAGGTAGAGGTCAGCCGCTTGGTGGGCTTCTTCATCTGCGGGTCGCTGAAGGTGAGCCATATCTCGCTCACCTCGCCCTCGCCGAAGAACCTGTCGATAAACTCAATCTTGGTGCGCAGAAACGCCACGTTGCCCAGCTGCTCGTTGAGCGCCTCGGTGGCGCCGGTCCACATGCGGGCGCCCTTGATGTCCACGCCTATGAAGTTCTTGTCACGGAAGCGCCTGGCCAGCCCGGTGGTATACTCGCCCCTGCCGCACCCCAGCTCCAGCACTATGGGGTTGGAGTTGTGGAAGAAAGCCTCGCCCCAGGCCCCTCGGAGCTTGAACTCTGTGGCGGTGTTTGTGCCCGAGTCTTCGGGCTGGAAGACATGGGGGTAGGTCGCCATGTCAGCGAATTTGGACAACTTGTTCTTGGACATAGGGCTTGTTTTGTGTGCAAAATTAAGTTTATTATTTAAATTTAGCATTCTTGTAACACATTATTATCGGGTAAATAATTACTTTTGCATTCGTATTATTGTGGCGTTTCGTCGCGTGTCCTTTCGCGGCGAGGCCTATTATGTCAGAGATATGAACAGATTAGCAAGTGCGGTCGGACTGTTGTTGTGTGCGCTGACGCTGTATTCGTGCGGCGGCAAGTCCACGCCCCAGTTCCGCAAAGACTCTAAGGGCAACACCGTGCCCGTGGCCAACTATGTGTGTGTGGCGATTGACGAGACTTTCAAGCCTGTGTTCGACATACTCGTCCAGGACTTCCGCGACCGCAACGCCGACGCGTTCACCGACCCCCTCTTCATGCCCGAAGACAGCGCCGTCCAGATGCTCCTGGCCGACTCGGTGCGCACCATAGTAGTGACCCGCACGCTCAACGAGAATGAGAAAAACTACCTCCGCGCCAACTACAACCTGGTGCCCAAGGAGGGCATCGTGGCGTTCGACGCCGTCACGCTCATTGCCAACCCCTCCAACCCCGACTCGCTCATCTCTGCCGACGAGGTCCGCAAGATTGTGCAGGGCAAAATCACCGACTGGAGCCAGCTGCGCCACAACAACGGCAAGAAGGGAGAGATTGAACTGGTGTTCGACAACAACGGCTCCTCCACCGTGCGCTACATGCAGGACTCCCTCTGCGCCGGCAAGAAGCTGACGGGCAAACTCTTTGCAGCCAAGACCTACGACGAGCTCATCAAGTACGTCAAGTCGCACAAGGACGCCGTCGGCGTGCTCGGAGTGGACTGGCTGCGCAACGACAACGACTCCACGCGCCTCTCGTTCATCAACGACGTGCGCATCATGAAGGTAGGAGCCAAGTCGTCGGAAGATCCCGATGACTACTACTTGCCCTACCAGTTCTATATCAGCACGGGCAGCTACCCGCTCACCCGCTGCCTCTACATCATCACCACCGACCCGCGCACGCGCTCGCTGGAGAAACACTTCTACTACTACATCACCGACAACCCCAACCACAACAACATGGGGCAGATGATGATACTGCGCCGCTCGCAACTGCTGCCCTACATGGCGGTGCAGTCCCACAACGTGGTCATCAAGCGATACTAAAATTCTAAAACAATACGACACACAATGAAAAAGACACTTTTTTTGTTACTCGCCTTCATGACGGTCTGCGGTCTGTGCAGTGTCAAGGCTCAGTTTGAAATTCCCAAGGTTCCTGCAGAACTTCAGGAAACGGTAGACGGCTACATCCAGACGCTGCTGCAGGACCCCACCGACGAGACCGTGATGAAGAGCATCGACAAAAACAAACTCTTGAAGAAAGACAAGGCGGCGCTCATCGCCGTTGGATATAAGTTCCTCGAAAACAGACTCTTCGGCAACGCCATCGGACTCGCCAAGAAGGTCTACGACATGGACGCCACCTTCGCTCCCGCCGTCTACCTCGAGGGCGACGCCTACTTCGCCATGAAGAACAACAACGCCTATGGCCTGGCTGCCCAGAAGTACGAGGAGGCCAAGACCATCGACGCCAACAGCCTCGACCCCTACCTCAAGCTGGTGGGCGTCTACCGCTACATCAACCCCGACTACGCCATTGAGCTCATGAACGAGATCAAGGAGAAGAAGGGCGACGACCCCAAGGTAAACCAGGTGCTCGGCACACTCTACTTCCAGCTCTCCGACACAGTCAACGCACGCGCTTACTACAACAAGTACTTCGAGACTTACCCCGACGGACAGGGCGACATCACCGTGCAGCGCGAGTATGTCATCATCCTGTTTATGGCCAAGGACTACAATGGCGCCCTCAAAATGTCAAAGAAGTTCCAGGCCACCAACCCCAACGACCCCGTCCTCAACCGTATAGAGTTCCTCAGCAAGTATGAGCTCCAGAGCGCCTACGTCAACAACGTGGAGAACCAGTTCGCACCCGGCTTCGACCAGAAGAAAGAATCTATGGCTGCCGACACCAAGGCTTCGTACGACAAGTTCTACGGCAGCTATCCCGACAGCGTCTATCAGGAACTCGACTATCGCTACAAGGCGCAGTACCTCGCTGGCCTCGACGACCACAAGGGTGCCATCGCTGCCTACAAAAAGTCTGTTGAGATAGACCCCGACAACTACTCCACGCAGTTCAACCTCTCCAAAGAGTATGAGAAGGTGAAGGACTACGACAATGCCATCTCGTCCTACCGCAAATACATGAAGCTGGCAGAGAAGACAGAAGACATCAACGAGGAGTTCAAGCTTGCCCGCGTCTACTACAACGCAGCCCGCGCTACCAAGGAAGACTCACTGCTCCGCGTGAAGTACATCAAGGGCGGCGACTCCATCTATGCCCACGTAGACAGCGAGATGCTCAAGGAGGGCGACCCCAGCTACCTCGCCGTGTTCTGGCGCTCGCGCATCAACCAGCTCTACGACAGCAAGCACCCCAACGCTATTGCAGCCAAGTACATGAAGGAAGCCACTGAGCGCCTGAAGAACCCCAAGTTCGCCGGCGAAGACTACAACGCTCACCGCGCCCAGGCCTACTCCTACATAGCTTGGTACGAGCTCGACAAGGACAACGATGCTGCCAAGGCCAACGCTCAGGAAGCCCTCAAGTATGAGGAAGACAACGCCCTGGCTGGCAACGTAAAGAAATATCTCGAAATACTCGGCAAGTGGTAATGTCCCACTAGCATTTGCACATACTCCACTAGCATTTGCACATATCTCACTAGCATTTGCACATATTCAAAAAGCCCCCGGAAGTCACACCGCTGATTTTCGGGGGCTTTTTCTTTGCCGACATGTATGTCGCCTAGCGGGCGCAAATGAGTCCATCGCTGTCCGCATATATATAATAAGGTATAGGAGTCTCCCCTAAACTTGATGAATTGGCGATGGCGAAACCTTAGTACTACCACCAAATGATATATCAAAGGCACGTCGGACACCACCAGAGTAAAGACTTATAGTGTAAAATCTGTATTCGACTCTTTTTCAACGCATTAAATCTCGCGCGCACTTAAGAATTTTTAAGAAGCACTTGAGCGATTGAAAAGTAGGACTTAAAA
>CAVGQS010000025.1:0-20593 GCA_963631415.1 Lactococcus garvieae
GAGATGCCAGAGTCGGCACCACCGATGATGTAGTTGTATACAGCCACAACGTCAGTAGAGTTGATGTTGCCGTCGCCGTCAACGTCGCCTGCTACAGCGTCATCCTTGGTCAGACCAACGATGGTGAAGCTCTTGGCCACTTCAGCGTCAACTGCGCCAGTGAACTTAGACAGGTCGATGTAACCAGTCTGAGCGGCAACAGAGTTGGCCTCAGCGCCAGTAGAAACGGTCCAAGTGCTGTCGGCAGCGTTCATGTAAGCCTTGCCTGCAGGAACTGCGGTTACGCCAAACACACCAACCAGACCGTTGCCGGCCTTAGGAGCGGTGATGATGTCCTTAGTTGTAGGAGCCGGAATGAGGAGGTCTACAGTAGTAGTGTCGGCCGGGTCAACCTCGATGATGAACGGCTCGCCAGCTGCGAAATTATCCTTCTCATAGAGAGAAACGGTAGTAGTGCCGTTCTCTGCAGTTTCCATGTTCTGGATACCGTAAGTCTTAACGTTTTCGTTGTACTCGGTCAGGTCAGAAGCGGGGAACGGAAGAACCTTGACATAGGTCATGCCAGTGGTTACAGGAACAGTCACGCCTTCGAGATCCTCAACCTCGTCGAAGGTCCAGAGAGATGCGGTGTTAGAAGAAGCACCAGTGGCGTCAACACCACCAACGTAGTAGTACCAGCCCACAACAGACTTGCCATTTACCTGAGCGTGGAGCGAAGTGTTGTTGGTGTTATCCTCGGTGAGGCAGATAGCGAGAGAGCTGTTGCCCACGTAGGTGAGGGTGAAGGCAACCGGAGTTGCGGTGAGGTGAGTAACATTAGAGAGTTTCTTGCTCTCGTCGCCGAGGTAGAGACCAGTACCCATGTTCTGGATGTAGACAGTGTGAGGAGTCTCAGCGTCCTTAACAGGGATGAAGCGCCACATGGCGAGAGCCTGGCCGTCGAGTTCGCCACTTTCGTTGGCACCCCAACGTACGGCAGCACCGGTACCTACAGTCTCAGCGTAGATAGAAGCACCGTGAGTGTAGCTTTCGCCATCGCGAGATTCGTCAGTGCTGGTGATGAAATACCACTTTGTGCTGTCAGGCACAACCATTGCATCGTAGAATGCAGTTCTGGCAGCGTTCAGGTCGCTGGTCACCTTGTCGAGTTCAGCCTTCTTGACAGCGCCGTCGAGGTTGAATTCCTGAGCGGTAGCCAAAGCGTTGGTGTAAGCGTCAACAACATCCTGGTCAGAGATGTTACCCATTTCTTCACCTACAGTTACATACTGGAGTTCAGTTGTAGCGGTAGAGATGAGCGACTTGAGTTCGGTCGGGTCAGCGAAGAGAGCCTTCACAGCAGCAATCTTGTTGGTGAGGTCAGTGATCATGTCCTCAGTAGCGTTGCCGGCTGCGACAGCTTCGCTAGCGGTAGAAGCAGAAGCCTTCATTGCGTCGGCTGCGTCCTTCATGCCCTCAGCATAGTAGTACTGAGAGAGCTCCTGGCTAACGGCACCCTTGTAGAGGTTGAACTCAGCATAGCAGAAGTAGGCATTGCCAGCGCTGTAGCCAATTGCGTTAATCTTCTCCATGTCGAAGCGGAAGTATTTGTACTCAGCACCGAGTTCGATGAGCGGTGAAGTGTAGTACTCTCCCTTAGCGCACTCCTTAGGATAGATAGTGGTTATCTTGGTCCACTTGTCGGTAGCGTTGTAGAAGCCTGTCGTATCGTTGGTGGCATAGATAGTCATCTGGACAGGCTGACCATTAGTGTTGTTGTAGCGAGGTGCAGTGCGGAGCACGAACGAAGATACCGGAGTCTTGGACAGGTCAACCTGCAGGAAGTCGGTCTTGTCGCTAGTGTGAGTACCAACGTCAACAGCTGAACCCCATGCACTGTGGAAGTATGCCCACTGATCGTTTGCATCTTTGTTACCTTCATTGTCGATAACGCCGTCAATTAGGGCGCCGTAACGACCTTCGTCACTCTGCTGACGGTTGCAGAGGAACTGATTGCCCTCCTCGTTGATAGTCTTGGAGTCATCAGCCTCGGTAATCAGCGGACTCTCGAGGTCAGCGCTTACAGTGAAGAGCTGGTCGTAGATAGTACCGGCCTCAGTGATAAGAGTGTTGAGCTCAGACTTGATGCCAATCTGGCTGTGAGCCTGGATAGCTGCGTTGATGAAGTCCTGGTCGGTAACGGTGCTGATGGCCCAAGAAGAACCAGAGCCTATGCCGCCGTTCCAAGTTACGATAGTACCGCTCTTGCCGGCACCACCACCGTGACCGTTGGTGTGGTATGCGTACTGGTTGCCGCTGTCGTAGATGTTCCACTGGCCGCTGCCGAGAGCCTTGAAGAAGGTGGTGCGGTCGGTAGACTCAGCCATGTAGACCTGTGCGGACTGGCCAGAAGCTGCGCCAGAGATATAGGCGTCGTAGAGAACATTCTTGATCTTCCAGCCTTCGCCAAACTTCTCTACCTTCCAGAGATAAGCGTAGTTGGTAGCGTCGAAGTCAGCCCACTTGGGAGTGGTGGCGTTGGCGCCATACATAGCCTTCTCTACGCCCTGCTGGTTGAAGTACTCAGGATAAGCGCTCTTGATGTAGTAGTAACCCTCAGTTACGGGTATCACATTGTTGCTCATGGCGGTGTAGATAGCCTTGAGCTTGTCGTAGATCTGGCCATACTCTGCCTGAGTCAGCTCACTGCTCAGAGCAGTCTGTGCGTCTTCGAGTGCAGTGTTGTACTCGTCAACGGTAGCCTGAGTGTAGTAACCGGGATCGGTGCCTACAGTGTAGCTGTTGTCAGCAGTGAGGATCTCGTCAACGAGAATCTGAAGTTTCTCCTCGTTGGTGTTCTCACGAACGGTCCAGAGAGTCCATACGTTTTCGCCGTTCCACGGAGAGAACGAAACGGTCGGGCTCTGGGTCTCCAGCTTGTAGTACCAAGTGGTGGCAGAATCCTGGGCTACAGGGTTCTTGCGGCAGATGATCACACCGCCGGTAGCGTTACCCGTAGAACGGGGGCTTGAGCCGTCTGCAACGAGAATAGTAACCTCGATGGCGGTAGCCTTGGAGGCACCCAGCTGCTTAACGACATTCTCGCCACCGTAGCCGATGATGTCGTAGCCGTCAAGGCCGAGGTTGTTCTCGAAGTCAATCTCCTGCCAGTAGCCGCCGTTTTCGACGCTCTTCATGTAGTAGAGGTCGTAACCGTCAACTTGGTTGCCCGATTTTTCGAACGTCCACAAGCACTCGTTGCTCTCCAGCGAACTGATGAGTCCCGATTTGCTGCTCAGATACGTACCTTGGGCAAGATTGCACAGCGCATACTGTGTTCCCTCCTCAGGCAGCTCGGCCTGGGTGTCGAGAGAGTACTGCTGCGCACTGGCACCCACTGCCGCAAACAACATTGCGAACAGCGCGAGTAAAGAATAAATCTTTTTCATGTGCGTAAAAGTTAGTTGTTAATAAAAAATGGATATATCACCGACAAAGATAGCATTTTGAAATGGTTGGGCAATACAATACTTTGAGTTTTTTAAGGCGAAAAAGGTTCACATTCGCAATATTCACAACTTTCCGCAAATATTCACGTTGTATTGCAAAAAAATTCCCGAAAATCGCCTCAACACGTTGCAAAAGCGCCCGTAAAAATTGCCCTCCGACAAGACCCGAACGAGGCAGCATCGCCGCGCCGAAAAACCCACTGAAAGCACCCCTCCAGCACACCCATCAGAAACGACAAGACTCTTACCAATCCGCAACCCTAACCACCACCAGGCTGCGGATTTTTTTTACCCAGAATCTCACATTAGCCAAACAAACAAAAAAAAATGGTCATAAAGCAATACGGGAACGGTTCGCAAGCACTGTCAAAAGCTATAAAGTAGGACTTAAAAAAATTTTGTGCGGACTTAAAAAATTTTCGTGCGGACGTACACAAAATGCGTGAATTTTCACGGAAAGGACTTTTTGGAGGGCTGGAGGTTTAAGGGGCAGAATGTTGGAATGTTTTAGCGGACAGCAATGTTTTTGAAACGAAGTGTTTGGCGGCGGATATTTGGTTTTGGGAAAGGAGTTGCGGCAGTGCGGAAACAACAAAGCCCGGGGCTCCGCGTGGCGGGGCTCCGGGCTTTGGCGGCTGCCGCATGGGTAGCCGGGGTGCGGGTGTGTGCTTATTTGGCTGTTTTGTCGCCGTAGTCTACTGCCGCCTTCACAAACGACATGAAGAGGGGGTGCGGGTGGAGCACCGTGCTCTGGTATTCGGGATGGAACTGTGTGCCTACGTACCAGCGGAGGTTGGGCATCTCTACTATCTCAACGAGGCCGGTGGAGGGGTTTCGGCCTGCGCATTTCATGCCAGCCGCCTCGAAGTCGGCGAGGTAGGTGTTGTTGAACTCGTAGCGGTGGCGGTGGCGCTCGCTCACTGTTACCTTATTATATATAGAGGCTACGCGGCTGCCCTCTACGAGATCGCAGTCGTAGGCTCCCAGTCGCATGGTGCCGCCCAGGTTGGAGATGTGCTTCTGGTCCTCCATCATGTCGATGACGTTGTGGGTGGTGTTGGCGTCGAGCTCGCTGCTGTTGGCGTCGGCGAGGCCGAGCACGTTGCGCGCGAACTCAATGACCATCATCTGCATGCCCAGGCAGATGCCGAAGCAGGGAATGTCGCGCGTGCGGGCATACTCGGCAGCGAGTATCTTGCCCTCGGTGCCGCGCTGGCCGAAGCCCGGGCAGATGACGAGGCCGTCCTGGCCGGCGAGCTGCTCGGCGAGGTTGTCGGCGGTGAGGAATTCGGAGTTGATGAAGGTGATTTCAACCTTGCGGTTGTTGTAGGTGGCGGCGTGGGAGAGGCTTTCGCTGATGGACTTGTAGGCGTCCTGCAGGTTGTATTTGCCCACCATGCCTATGCGCACCGCCTGGGTGGCGTTGCGGCGCAGTTCGAGGAACTTGCGCCAGGGGCCGAGCGAGGGTGTCTCGCCCACGGGCACTCCCATCTTGCGCAGGATGGCGGCGTCGAGGCCCTGGCGCTGCATGTTGACGGGCACTTCGTAGATGCTGGGGAGGTCTTCGCTCTGGATTACGCACTCGAGGTCTACGTTGCAGAAGCCCGCCACCTTCATGCGCATTTGGTCGCTGAGGTGCTTCTCGGTGCGCAGGATGAGTATGTCGGGCTGTATGCCGTAGCTGAGCATCTCCTTGACGGAGTGCTGGGTGGGCTTGGTCTTGAGCTCGTCGGCGGCGCGGAGGTAGGGCACGTAGGTGAGGTGAATGCACACGGCGTCGGTGCCGAGCTCCCACTTGAGCTGGCGTATGGCCTCGAGGAAGGGCGCGCTCTCTATGTCGCCGATGGTGCCGCCTATCTCAGTGATGACGAAGTCGTAGCCGCCGGTGTCGCCCAGATATTTGATGTTGCTCTTTATCTCGTCGGTGATGTGGGGCACCACCTGTATGGTCTTGCCCAGGTAGTCGCCGCGGCGCTCCTTGTCGATGACCGACTTGTAGATGCGTCCGGTGGTCATGGAGTTGGCGCGGGTGGTCTGAATGCCGGTGAAGCGCTCGTAGTGGCCCAGGTCGAGGTCAGTCTCCATGCCGTCGGCAGTGACGTAGCACTCGCCGTGCTCGTAGGGGTTGAGCGTGCCGGGGTCGATGTTGATGTAGGGATCGAACTTCTGAATTGTGATTTTGTAGCCTCGGGCCTGCAGGAGTTTGCCTATCGAGGAGGAGATGATGCCCTTGCCCAACGAGGAAACTACACCGCCTGTAACAAAGATGTATTTAGCCATAAGAGTGTATAGAATTAAGTATGTTTACGTTCTTATGGGATACAAAATTACTCCGTTTCGCTAACATACGCAACAAAAAAAGGCGCATATTTTTGACGTTGTCAAAAACATGCGCCTTTTATGTGTGTTTTATCTACAAAAGAGGGGCTAAGTGTGCAGTTTTGGGCTTTTTTAGGAAAGGGAGGCTGTTGTATCTTGCCAATGCAGCTGGAGGCCCTTGCTTATGCTGCTGGAGGCCCTTGCCTGTCAGAGATTTTTGCTGATGAATTCGCCCCGTGGCGTGAGCACTCGCAGGTTGAGCGTCTTGCCGCGCTTGGTGAGCACTGCCACGCCGCAGCTCTCCACTGTGGGGCCGCCTCCTCGGTAGATGGGGAACGTGGCGCCCTCGGTTCCGTCGGCGAAGAACTCCATCTCGTGGACGTGGGCGCACAGGTTGAGGTCGAAGGGCTGGTTCTTGAGCAGGGGTCCCCAGAGCGTGGTGCACGGACGGTATTTGTCGTCGTTGCCGAAGACGGGTATGTGGTCGATGAGTATGCGGCGCGCTGCCTTGCGGAAGGCGCGGCTCTTGAGTTCGGCGTTGAGGAAGTCTACCTGCTCGTTGCGCAGCTGGGTGAAGTCGTTGAGACCTCCGTAGACGGGGGTGTCGTCGGGCTTGTCCTCGCCCAGGTCGAGCACCACGAAGCGGGTGTCGCCCCAGCTGAAGGCGCCGTAGGTCTGGCCGCCTATGCCGCCCGTCAGGCTGTTCATTCCGGCTGAGTAGAAGTCGCGTATCTCGTGGTTGCCGCGCACGAAGAAGAGGGGCTTCTCCGCCCCGTCGATGGGGTCTGCCACGTTGTGAATCATCCTGATGGCCTGCGCCCTGTCGCGCGGCTCGGGCACGCAGTCGCCGTTGAAGACCACGAAGTCGTAGTCCACGCCGTCGAGACGCTGGAGCAGCGAGTCGTAGGACGCCTTGTACTGGTGCAGGTCGTTGAATACGAGTGCGGTGAAGTCGGTGCCGTCGGCTGTGGGGGTGCGGAACTTATAGAAGCGGGTGGTCAGGGTGTCGCCAAAGTGGTTTTCGTAGCCGCGCTTGTGGGTCAGGCCCACGGCGCGCACGCGGTAGTAGTAGTCCTGGCCAGGCTTGAGGTCGCGCAGCACTATCTTGTTCTCAATGTCGTAGCACGCCTCCTGGCCCGCTATGAGGGTGCGGGCGCGCTGTGTGTGGAGCGAATCTGTGCCATACTCCACCCACGAGTGGCAGACGGCGTTGGTCTGAAACATCACTGTCATCTGGTCGGGCTGGGGATTGAGCAGATAGGGCTTGCCGGACATCAGGCGCGAGCCGGGCGTCTTGAGCGCCACGTCTGCCACGAGCGGACGGTGGTCTGACGCCACCTTCTCCTCCACCACGCGGAAGGAAGTGCGCACCGCCATTTCGGGGCCGCCGTTTTTGTAGACGGCAATGTAGTCGAGGGTCTCCTTGGGCTCGTCGGCGGGGAAGGTGGGTTTGTCGTTGTTGCTCAGCATGCTGAAGTGCTGCTTGATGCGGCTGATGAAGGGCGAGTCGGGGTGGCTGTTCCAATCGCCCATGATGATGAAGGGCTTGTCCCAGCGCGCTGCCTCGCGGAGTATGGTGTCGGCAGAGGCGTTGTGCTCGTCTTCGAGCAGGGACAGGTGGGTGCACGCCACTACGCAGTTGCTGAACTCGCACACCAGCAGCACGCGGTCTTCGCTGCGGCTGGGCATGGGGATGCGCTTGACGGACAGGGGGCGCTCCTTGCTCAGCAGTGCCACGCCGTACTTGCCGCCCTGCAGCGGTATGGCGGCGGCATAGGTGGCGCGCATCAGGGTCAGGTTGCCGAGCACTGCCGCCTGGTCAACCGACTTGGAGCGGCGGGCGCAGCTATCCACCTCCTGCACTGCCACGAAGTCGGGGTGCCAGCGCTCTATCACCTGGGCGGTGCGCTCCAGGTTGAGCACGTTGTCGAGGCCAGAGCCGTGGCGGATGTTGTAGCTCATCACCCTCACGTTGTCTGCCATGCCGGCGGCTGCCAGCAGGCAGAGGATAGTCAAAAGGCTTATTGTTCTTTTCATTTTGTTGTTGTTTTGTTTGTTGTTCAGAATTTGTGTGGAGCAGGCGGTTTGGCAGTTCCATCTACTCCGTTTTGCGCACGAAGACGAGGCCACTGGTGTCGTTGACGCCAGCCACTGAGGCTTCCACTTCTATAAAGAAGGGAGTGCCTGCCTCGAAGGCGCTTATCTCGAAGGCGTAGGTCACCACCGCGCCGTCAATGGAGGGTTGCGCCACCGTTGCCACCACCTCATCGCGCTTCAGCACTTTCAGCGCGCCATAGCGCATGGTGCCCTTGCCGTGGGTCACCAAGAAGGTCACCTCATACTTGCCGTTGCCGTTCACCTTGCCGGTGCACTCAAAGCGCCACGGGGCGGGTTGGGACTGCAACTGCAGCGGGCGCCACTGTGCGGTGAAAGTGCCGTAGCGGCTGTAGGCGGTATAGTCGGGGGCGGTGTAGAGGGGCAGCGAGTAGTGGATGGGCGTCACCTCGGTGATGGCCATGAGGTCGGAGCGGCTCGCCACGTGGATGGCTTCGCCCTGGTAGAGCGGCGAGTGGACGGTGGGCCAGGTGCCGTCGATGGTGTAGCGCACGCGGGCTCCCCCAACGGGGCACTTGAGGATTATGTCCTTGGTGCCGTCGGTGCGCAGGGTCTCGCTCGCCACCTCTGGTTCGGGCACTCGGTAGCCGCACTCCTTGGCGTCGAGCCGGGCGTAGTGGCTGCTCATGCGGCGGCAGAAGTCGGCGTAGTCACGGCGCGACGCGCGGCACCACCCCAGTTCGGAGAGCGCCTGCATGCGCGGCATGCAGAAGTATTCCACGTATTTCTCGGAGCGGTTCTCGTCGATGGGCAGTATTTCGCGCAGCATGTCGCCGTGGATGAACTGGTCGCTCCAGATGCAGCCCTGCACACCGATGGTGGCGGACTGGGGCGAGTAGTCGTTGAGCGGCATGGTGTAGGTCTTGCGTAGCGGAATGGGCGGCATCCATGTGGCGTGTTTGGGTTCGCCGGGGTTGCCGCTCTCCGGAAAATCGAGGTAGAGGTGGGTGCAGGGGGTGAGTATGGTTTTGTGGCCGTCGGGAATGACGCGGGCGGTGTCTGCCACGTTGTGCCAGGTGAGCGCCACGACGGGCGTGCTGACCTTGCCGCGCATGATTATTTCCTCCCACCCTATCACGGTGCGGCCCCGCTCCTTCATCCACTGCGCCACGAGGTTGGTGAGCCAGCCCTGCAGCTCGGAAGCCTTGGTCAGGCCCTCGCGCTTCATCAGCGCCTGGCAGTCGGGGCATTGCTCCCAACGGGTGTAGACGGCTTCATCGCCTCCTATATTAATGTAGCGCGAGGGGAAGAGGCTCAGCGTCTCGTCGAGCACGTCGCGCAGAAACTGCAGCGAGGTCTCCTTGCCCACACAGAGGAGATCGCGGCTGATGAAGTGCTGCATCTGCACCTCGTGCTGCTGGCCGGTGCAGCAAAGCCACGGATAGGCGGCCACCGCCGACAGTATGTGGGCGGGAAACTCTATCTCGGGCACTATCTCCACGCCGCGCACCTGGGCGTAGGCCACCAGTTCGCGTATGTCGTCCTGGGTGTAGTAGCCGCCAATGCGCTTTTCGCCAGTGCCAGCCCACGCGCCAACCTCGGTGAGGCGCGGATATTTCTTTATCTCCAGTCGCCAGCCCGAGTCGTCGATGAGGTGAAACTGCAGCTTGTTGAGCTTGTACATCGCCATCATGTCGATGAACTTCTTGACAAACGACTTGTCGTAGTAGTAGCGCGCCGCGTCGAGCAGCATGCCGCGCCACGGGTGGTCGGGAGCGTCCTCTACCTCAACGGCGGGCACCGTCCACTCCACCCCGCGCTGGAGGCTGCGGCTGTAGACCGCTGGCGGCAGATACTGCAGCAGCGTCTGAATGCCGTAGAACACGCCGGCGGGGTCGTGGCCCACAATGTCTATGCGCTTGGGACTGACCCTGAGGATGTAGCCCTCGGCGTGGGGCACTGCCAGCGTGTCGACCGACAGGCGGACGGAGCCGCCTTTGCCCTCCTGCACCTTGAGGTCAAGGCCTGTAGAGGGGAAGAGGGTCTCGGCCAGGTACTTGGCTTGCGCCATGACGGGGACCTCATAGGAGATGACCGTCTTGGCGGCAAAGACAAACTTGCCATCGCCCGCCGCCTTGGTGCTGACGGGCAGGGGCACAACGGGGCTGCCGCTCGCCTCGGAGCGCTGGGCGCTGACCGGGACGAACGGCAGTATCAGTACGGCTAGCAGTAGCCAGAAAAGGTTCTTCATGCCTGTGGGCTAAGGATGGGGCTACGCCTCGTAGCCGTTGGGATTGTTCTTCTGGAAATTCCAAGAGTCGCGGCACATTTCCTCAATGCCGAACTTAGCCTCCCATCCGAGCTCTGCCTTGGCCTTGGCAGGGTTGCAGTAGCAGGTGGCGATGTCGCCGGCGCGGCGGGGCTTGATGGAGTAAGGCACCTTCAGGCCGTTGGCCTTCTCAAACGCCTTGACCACGTCGAGCACGGAGTAGCCGTGGCCCGTGCCGAGGTTGTAGATGGCCAGACCCTTGTTCTGCTCAATGGCCTTGAGGGCGCAGACATGGCCGTTGGCGAGGTCCACCACGTGGATGTAGTCGCGCACGCCAGTGCCGTCGTGGGTGTCGTAGTCATTGCCGAAGACGCCGAGCTCCTTGCGCATGCCGATGGCAGTCTGGGTGATGTAGGGCATGAGGTTGTTGGGTATGCCGTTGGGATTCTCGCCAATGAGACCAGACTCGTGTGCGCCAATGGGGTTGAAGTAGCGCAGCAGCACCACGTTCCACTCGGGGTCAGCGTGCTGGATGTCCATCAGCACCTGCTCGAGCATAGACTTGGTCCAGCCGTAGGGGTTGGTGCACTGTCCCTTGGGGCACTCCTCGGTGATGGGGATGATGGCGGGGTCGCCGTATACGGTGGCTGACGACGAGAAGATGATGTTCTTGCAGCCGTGCTTGCGCATCACGTCGACGAGCACAAAGACGCCGTTCATGTTGTTCTCGTAGTACTCGAGGGGCTTCTCCACCGACTCGCCCACCGCCTTGAGGCCGGCAAAGTTGATGACGGCGTCAATCTTGTTGTCGGTGAACACTTTGTCCATGGCTTCGCGGTCGCGTATGTCGGCCTCCACAAACGGCACTTCCTTGCCGATGATTTTGGCTACGCGGCGCAGCGCTTCGGGCTGAGAGTTAACGAAATTGTCAACCACTACTACCGAGTGGCCGGCCTTGTCAAGTTCGATGATGGTGTGGCTGCCTATGAAGCCCGCACCTCCTGTGAGAAGAATGTTCATAAGTTATATAAAAAGTTTTTTAGTTCCTGTGTTTGTGTTAAAGACTTACGGCGTGCCGTCAGTCTCTTTTGAATATGTCGCGCGTGTAGACCTTGTCCTTCGCGTCGTCGAGTTTGGAGTCGTAGCGGTTGGCCAGGATGACGGCAGAGCGGCGCTTGAACTCATCGAGATCGTTTACGACAACTGAGCCGAAGAAGGTGGTGCCGTTTTCGAGCGTGGGCTCGTAGATTATGATCTGCGCCCCCTTGGCCTTGATGCGCTTCATCACGCCCTGTATGGACGACTGGCGGAAGTTGTCGCTGTTGGTCTTCATCGTGAGGCGGTATACGCCAATGGTCGGCACCTCGCCGTCGGACAGGGTCTGTCCGTACTGGCTGTTCTCGCTGTAGTCATACCAACCCGCCTTGCGCAGCACGGCATCGGCTATGTAGTCTTTGCGGGTGCGGTTGCTCTCCACAATGGCGGTCATCATGTTTTGGGGCACGTGTTGGTAGTTGGCCAGCAGCTGCTTGGTGTCCTTGGGCAGGCAGTAGCCGCCGTAGCCAAACGAGGGGTTGTTGTAAAACATGCCGATGCGGGGGTCGAGACCTATGCCCTGTATGATGGACGCGGAGTCGAGACCCTTCATCTCAGCGTAGGTGTCGAGTTCGTTGAAGTAGCTCACTCTCAGCGCGAGGTATGTGTTGGCGAAGAGTTTTACCGCCTCGGCTTCCTTCAGGCCCATATAGAGGGTGTCGATGTCGGGCTTGAGCGCACCCTCCTGCAGCAGTTTGGCGAACAGGTGGGCGTATTCCTCAGCCTTGGGGTTGGCGATGGCGTCAATCGTGCGGTTCTCAGCCTCGGCTTCGGGCAGGTCTATGGTCTTGGGATATCCCACGATGATGCGCGAGGGATAGAGGTTGTCGTAGAGAGCTTTCGACTCGCGCAGAAACTCGGGGGCGAAGAGCAAGTTGAACTTCTTGCCCGCCATCTTGGGGTCGTTCTGGAACAGCGGCGCATACTTGAGGTAGAGGCTGCGGCAGTAGCCCACGGGTATGGTGCTCTTCACCACCATCACGGCGTCGGGATTGACGCGCAGCACGATGTCGATGACGTCCTCAATATGGTGGGTGTCGAAAAAGTTCTTCTGCGTGTCGTAGTTTGTCGGCGTGGCTATGACCACTATGTCTGCGTCGGCGTACGCTGCCTCGCTGTCGAGCGTGGCGGTGAGGTCAAGGTCTTTCTCGGCAAAGAACTTCTCGATGTAGTCGTCCTGTATCGGAGAAATGCGCTTGTTGATTTTCTCCACTTTCTCTGGAATGACGTCCACTGCCGTCACCCTGTGGTGCTGCGCCAGCAATGTGGCGATCGACAGGCCCACATAGCCCGTTCCTGCCACCGCAATCCTTAGGTCTTCAAACTTGTTCATCCGCAGAATCGTTTTTGATGTAATCTATATTGGCGGCGCGCTGGGGCCCGAGCCGGGACAACCGTTGCCGCAAACGCGCCTTATCACGCAAAATTAAGAAAAAACGGCCACAAACATATACAATTTATCCGTATTTGTTGTTGCCGCCAGCCAAAAGGCGTCACTGCGCGCTTATCGTCAGCACGCGGGCGCCGTCGTCGCCCACATTGATGCACACCTCCACTGTGTCGTCGGGCAGCAGCGGCTCGACCAGCTCGGGCCACTCTATCAGGCAGGGGCAGCCGGAGTAGAAATACTCCTCGCAGCCTATGTCGTAAGCCTCGGCGAGCGACTTGATGCGGTAGAAGTCAAAGTGGAACATCTGGCTGCCCTGGCGCGGCAGGGCATATTCGTTGACGATGGCAAAGGTGGGCGAGCCAGTGGGGTCGGTCACTCCCAGCTGGCGGCACAGGGCGTTGATAAACGTGGTCTTGCCTGCCCCCAAGCCGCCGTAGAAGGCAAAAACCTTATACTTGTCGAGCAGCGGAAGGAACTGCCGGGCTGCCTCGTCAATGTTGTCAAGGCTGGATATGGTGATTGTTGTAGTCATTTGCTTGCTATATATAAATAAGGTAGTGCTGAGCCTGCCGCCCCCCCCCGCTTCACTTGCGGTCGAGGGTAATCAGCGGCACTATCATCTCTTCCATCGACACGCCGCCGTGCTGGAAGGTGTTGCGGTAGTGCGACGCGTAGTAGTTGAAGTTGTTGGGATAGGCAAAGAACTGGTTGCCGTAGCAGAAGACGTAGACCGAACTGAGGTTGGGCGACGGCAGCATCACGCGGCGCGGGTTCTTTATCTCAAACACCTCGCGCGACTTGTAGGCGAGATTCTTGCCCACCTTGAAGCGCAGATTGGTGTTGACGTCCTTGTCGCCCACTATCCTCACGGGGTTCTCCACCAAAATGGAGCCGTGGTCGGTGGTCACCAAGACCTTGTAGCCGCTCTCCGACAGGCGCTCGAAGAGGTCGCGCACCGACGAGTGGCGAAACCAGCTGCGGGTGATGCTGCGGTAGGCTGCCTCGTTGCCCACAAGCTCGTGCACCATCTGGTGCTCGTTGCGCGAGTGCGACAAGATGTCGATAAAGTTTATGACCAGCACGTTGAGCTCGTTGCCCATCAGCGTGGGGAACTGCTGCAGCAGGCGGTCTACGCCCACTGAGTCGTTCACCTTGTGGTAGGAGAACTTCTCGGTCCTCCGGCATCTGTAGAGCTGCGCCTCTATCAGCTGCTGCTCGTTGAGGTTCTTCCCCTCGTCCTCGTCTTCGTCGACCCACAGGTCGGGATACATCTCCTTTATCTGCGAGGGCATCAGCCCGGAGCAGATGGCGTTGCGGGCATACTGCGTCACGGTGGGCAGGATGCTGAAGTAGAGGTCTTCCTCTATGCTGAACAGGTGCGACACCTCCGACCACAGGGTGCGCCACTGGTCGTAGCGCAGGTTGTCGAACACCACGAGGAAGACTTTCTCGCCCTTGTCGAGCAGCGGAAAGACTCGCTCCTTGAAGATGTCGGGACTGAGCATGGGGCGCTCGCTGCGGGGGCAGTCGAACCACTTCTCGTAGTTCTGCCTCACAAACTTGGCGAAGCTGCCGTTGGCCTCCTGCTTCTGCATGCGGAGCATCTCGCTCATGTCGCTCTCAGCCTCCTGCAGCTGCAGCTCCCAGTAGACGAGGCGGCGGTACACCTCCATCCACTCCTCAGGGTTGCTGGCGCGCTGTATGCTCTCGCCCAGATCCATGAAGGCCTTGCGGTAGCCGGTCTGCGTCACCTCGTTGACTATCTCCTTCTTGTGTATGTTCTTCTTCAGGCACAGCAGTATCTGGTTGGGGTTGACGGGCTTGATGAGGTAGTCGGCTATCTGCGAACCGATGGCCTGCTCCATGATGTCCTCCTCCTCGCTCTTGGTCACCATCACTACAGGGATGGACGGCTGCGCCTGCTTGATGCGGGTGAGGGTCTCCAGTCCGCTCAGGCCGGGCATGTGCTCGTCTAGCAAGATGAGGTCGAAGGTCTGCTGGGCGCAGAGGTCTATGGCGTCAGCGCCGTTGGTGGCCTTGACTACATCGTAGCCTTTTTTCTCAAGAAATATGATGTGGGCGCGCAGGAGTTCTATCTCGTCGTCAACCCACAGGAGTCTGCCGTTGTTCATTGCGTCTGCCGTTTGTTAGTGTCAATACCATTCGCCGCCGTCATCGTCGGGGGTGTCGCCGTCGTCGCTGTTGTCATACTCGTTGTCCTTCACCTCCTCATACTCGTCCCAGATGAAGTTGTCGGGCTGCTTGTCGAGCTGCAGGTCTTTCTTCACCTTGGCGGGCTCGAAGTGCTCGGCGTAGAAGTCCTTATACTGGCCCCACGTGTAGCGCAGGCCTATGAGCTGCAGGTTGAAGTCGGATATCAGAATGGGCTCCACGCCGCCTGCCACCTTGCGGAACAGGCTGTCGGCAAAGAGCTGCTGCTCGTAGCTGTGGGCCTCGTCGAAGCTGTAGAAGCCGCCTACGCGCATCTGACACAGGCCGCGCTCCTCATAGAGGTTTATGTCGAAGTTGCGCACCAGGAAGTTGGTGAAGTTGAAGCGCGAGAGCTCGTAGAGCAGCTTGCCCTCGTCCACGGAGTCGCGGCTGTAGGAGAGGATGACGGTGAAGTCGGCCTGGCGCTCAGGCGACAGGGTGTCGTTCTTCAGTGCGTCCTTGGTGTCGTCGCCCGTCTGGTCGCTGCGCTTCAGCAGCAGGGCGTCGATGTCAAATCCTCCTCCGGCAGGCTGGCGGCCCGACTCAATGCCCTTGACCATCATGCCGGCTATCTCCGAAATCTTGTCCGACGGGTAGTCTTTCACAAGTTGCCTCATGCCGTCCACAAAGCCCTGCAGGTCGCGGTTTCTCAACTTGCCCATCGAATCGAAGAACATAAACTTGGGCCTGTTGTCGCCCTTGGGGAATCGCTGGGCGGAGACGGCGCAATTATGGTTGATGGTCACGTAGTCGCCGGTCTTGTAGGCGTCGTAGGTGGCGGCATAGAGCGAGTCTTCTATGTGTTTGCCGAAGCGGGCGTTCTCCTCATAGTACGGGTCGTTGATGAGCGTCGTGTACTTGCTCTCCGGAAACTTGTCGGTAAGCTCTAGCTTGTAGTGGGTGTAGTCTTCCTTCTGTCCCCAGTGCAGCTCGAGCAGATAGAGGTGGTAGAGCAGCTCGTCCATCGGCTGAAACTCGGGGTAGTTGTTCAGACACCTCAGCAGGGTGCGCTTGGCCAGCGGGTAGTTCTCCAGATAGTCTTTCTCCACCACTCCGGCTTCGAAGAGGGCCTGCTTGAGCAGCGAGTCTGACTGCGCCATCTTCTCCTCGGTCAGCGGCAGCTGGTCGAGGTAGTATTCGCGCGTCAGTTTCTCTTCGTCGGGATTCTTCTCGTCCTTGTCTTTGCGCTTCTTGCCGCCGCTCGCCAGCGAGTCGACTGCCTCTTCTTGCGCGTTGTCTATGGAGTCGGCCTTTTCGTAGTCTATCTCCTGGTTGTCGCTCACAGCGAGCACTGACTTGTTGCTGCGGCGCCAGTTGTCTTCGTTCTTGCGGCTGCCCCAAATCTTGGCGAACTGGTCCTTGCCCACCGACACGGTCTGCTGGTTGTAGAAGTACCAGTCGGCACCGTCGTTGGCGTTGGCTGAGTTCGACGAGGTCTGGCTGTCGTTCTGCTTCTGGTCGTTGCTCGTGTCGCCGCGCGACTGCCTGCTGCGGGCTATCGAGTCGGCCTGCTGGGCGCGCAGTTCCTTCTGGCGCTTCTTCTCCCTCTCTATGGCTTTGTCTATCACGGCCAGGCGCTCGCCCTCGGGCATGGCGGCAAGGGCCCTCATGCTGTCCTGCACGAAGATCACCTCTGCCGGCTGCGCCAGCTTGTCGAGGATGCTGATGCGGCGCGAGAGGTCGCTGTAGCGCTCGTTCTCCCTGTCAACGATGCCTATGGCGCTGTTGTAGCACGAGCGGGCCTTGGCAAAGCGTTCGCGCGCCCAGTGTATGTCGCCCGTCTGCACCATCAGCGAGGCGTAGGCCAGTCCCTTGGTCTCGGCCTTGGCGGCTCCGGTCTCGTAGGCTTCGAGGGCCTTGGTGGTGTCTGCCGCCGACAGATAGATGTTGCCTATGGCATAGTATATCTGGTCCAGATATTTCTTGTTGCCGGTCTGCCGCGTGAGGCGCATCAGTTTCTTCACCTTGCGGGCGTTGTCGCTGCGGTCCATCACCTCGGTCTGCTGCACCATGGCGTGTAGCTTCATCTCGTGGATGGTGGTCTTGCGCATGCTCTTCTGGAAGGCCTTGTACGCCTCAGCCTTCTGTCCCAGCGCCTTGTATATCTGTCCCAGCAGATAGTAGCCGCGGGCTTTCTCTGCCGAGGTCTTGTAGCGCGATATCTCCTTCTTGAGCAGCGGCACGGCTTCCGTCCAGTGCTTCTGCCTCAGGTGGTAGTCTGCCATCGCCGTGTTATACTCCTTGCGGGCGGCGGCGGGTATGCTGTCGCGCCTCACCTTGTTCAGCAGGTCCTCGGCGTCGTAGTACCACTCCAGCTCCACATAGCACAGCGCCTGCATGGCCCTGGCGCGGTCTGCCACCTCGGGCTCCAGCCTGTAGAGGTTGGCGACATACGAGAATGTCGACGCCGCCTCTATGAACTCGCCCTTCTGCATCTGGGCATAGCCCATCAGCATCCACGCGTTCTTCATGAAGGGGTTAAATTCGGTGCGCTTGCGGTAGTTCTTCTCTTTCTGCGTCATGCGGTGGCCGCGCTTCACCTCGGGCTTGCGCTTGATGGAGTAGAGCTGTATCACCTTCTCCATCTTGGTCACCGTGGTCTCAAAGTCTCCCTTGCCCAGGCTCTGCGAACTCTTGTTGCCCACCAGCAGCAGGGGCAGAAAGTCGGTGTAGTTGTCCTTGTTGCCGCTCAGCTTGGCCTTGTAGCCGGTCAGGTAGGCCTGGTGGCCGTTGAAGTAGGTGTTGTAGCGGGCGGTGAAGGACTTCCAGGCGCGCGTCGTGGCAGTGTTCTTCTGCGTAGAACACGACACGGCGACCATTACCACAGCCACCGCCAGCAACATCCAATATGCCCACATATTGCCTCTCTTCATCAGCATCACTTCTTTGCGCACACGCGCTGTCTTTCAAAACTCGCCGACAGCCGTTTTATTGTGCGACACACTATATATATTGTTGTGACAGCCGCCACAATCATCACGCCGCAAGGCACGTTGAGCCACACCGATGCCGCCAGGCCACACAGGCAGCCCGCCACGGCTATGCCCGACGACAGCGCCGCCATCGTAGAGAAGCGCGAGCAGAACAGATTGGCGGTCATCTGCGGCACACTCAGCAGCGAGATGACCAGCACCACGCCTGCCACCTTCAGCGCGCCCACTATGCTCAGCGCCACAAGGCTTATCATCATATAGTTGACCACCGCCACGGGCTGGCGGCGCGACTTGGCAAACTCGGCGTCGAACGACACGGTCACTATCTGCGGCATGCACAGCGTGTAGACTCCCGCCACCACCAGCGCCAATGCGCCCAGCGCCCACAGGTCGGCAGCGCCCACCAGCAGTATGTTGCCAAACAGGTAGTCCGACAGTCCGGGCAGGAAGTCGGGGGCGAGATAACTGCACATGATGCCCAGGCTCATGCCCAGCGCCCACAGCATGGCGATGGCGGAGTCTTCGCGCACCTCGCGCCTGCCCGCCAGGCTCTGCACGCCCCAGCCGGCCAGCAGCGACGCCACCGCCGCGCCCGCCATCGGCGACCACCCTGCCAGGGCGCACACTCCCACCCCGCCAAGGCTGGCGTGGGCCATGCCGCCGGCGAGGAAGACCATGCGCCGGCTCACTATGTAGGTGCCCACAAGGCCACACACCAGTCCTGCCAGCACGCATGCTGCCACCGCATTGCGGAAAAACACGTATTGCAACAGTTCAGTTATCATCTCCTATGCCTATTCCATCATCATCGCCGCCTCGTCCTTGAGCTGCTCGGGCAGGTTCACTCCCCGCAGCTGCAGGCTGTGCAGCCACTCGCTCACCTCGCCGGGCTGCAGCGTGGTCAGCACCTCCGAGAACTCCTCCACCTGGCTGTCGCTGTAGCCGTCGGCGGCAACGCCCTTGTAGGCGTCGAGTTCTTCATCGTCGTAGTATACTATCTCGTCGCTCATCTGCAGCGCCATGGCCTGGTCGCCGCACAGGCACGACACGCCGCAGCCCTCGCTGCCGCTGCAGTCCTTGCCCTCCGCTGCGCCTTCGCCGGGTTCGCCGGGTTCGCTGATGTGCAGCTTCTTGCGCAGGCCAAGCACGGCGTAGGCTACCACGCCCACTGCAAACACTATGAGCAATGCTATCTTCATCACACCTCCTCGGCCTCCACGCCGAGCTTTCTTATGTCGTCCCAATAGCGCGGATAGGACTTGCCCACCACGCCGGCGTCGTTCACTGTCAGTCCGCCGCACACACAGGCACACGGCGCCATGCTCATGGCCATGCGGTGGTCTTCGTAGGTGTCCACACTCACCGCCGGCTGAGCCTCCTCTCGCTTGCCGCTCCATTCCAGGATGCTGCCCTCGCGCTCCTCTATCACGTAGCCCATCTTGAGCAGTTCGGTCCTGAGGGCGGCGAGCCTGTCGGTCTCCTTTATCCTGAGGCTCTGCAGTCCGCTGAAGCAGAACGGCACGCCCATGGCGCAGCAAGAGGCGACCATCGTCTGAGCCAAGTCGGGGCAGTGGCCGAGGTCGCGCTCATAGCGCCCTATGGTGCGCGGCGCCTTCTTCAGCACTGCGCGCCCGCCCTCAAACGAGGTGGCTACGCCCAGCGGCTCAAACAGACCCCGGATGCACGAGTCGCCCTGCAGACTGTCCTCAAACAGTCCCTCGAGCTCCACCTCGCCCTCTTCGGCCAGCGCCAGCAGTTCATAGTAGTAGCTGGCGGCGCTCCAGTCGTTCTCTACCATGAAGTCGCCGCCGCAGTAGCGTCCGCGGCTCACCTTGAAGCACAGTTCGCCGTTCTTGTCGCCGCACTCCACCTCTGCGCCAAACCAGCGCATCAGGCTCACGGTCATATCTATGTAGGGGCGGCTCAGCACCTCGCCCGTCAGGCTCATCTCCAGGCCTTCCTCAAACAAGGGGGCTACCATCAGCAGCGCCGACACATACTGCGAACTGACGTTGCCGGGCAGACTCACCGACCCGCCCCTGAGGCTGTGGCCAGTGATGCGCAGGGGCGGAAAACCCTCCTCCCCTACATATATTATATTAGCGCCAAGCTGTCGCAGCGCGTCAACAAGCACGTGGATGGGGCGGTGCCTCATGCGCTCCGTGCCGGTCAGCACCGTCTCCGACTCCGTGGCGGCAAAGAGGGCGGTCAGAAAGCGCATAGCGGTGCCGGCGGCCATGATGTCGGTCACAGGTCTGCGCTCGCTCAGGGCGCGCAGCATCACCGCCGTGTCGTCGCAGTCCGACACATTGTGCAGCCTCACGGAGCCGCCCGACAGCTCGTTGATGACGAGCATGCGGTTGCTGATGCTCTTCGACGCCGACAACTTGATTCTGCCGTTAAGCCTGCGGAATGGTGCTATTTTGAGTCTCATTATGTACGGAAAGGTTTTTGTTGTGCTGACAGACTACAAAATTATGGAAAAATTTGGACTTTTCAAAAACTTGTAGTACTTTTGCACTCGTTTTCGGGGTGTAGCTCAGCCCGGTTAGAGTACGCGTCTGGGGGGCGTGTGGTCGCTGGTTCGAATCCAGTCACCCCGACAACCGGAAATCACTTTTGCAGCGCAAGCATCTGTTCCAACAAAACGATGTTTACGCTGTTTTTTTTGCACATAACTCCCTCCGGAACTACAATACTCTTACCAAATCTGCAACCCCAACCACCGGGGCTGCGGATTTTTTTTGGCCCAGCAATCTCCAATCTGCCAAATATCCAAAAAAGCGGTCATAAAACAACAAGAAAACAGTTCGCACACACACTTCAAAGTTAT
>CAVGQS010000026.1:0-20207 GCA_963631415.1 Lactococcus garvieae
AAAATTTTTTAAGTCCGCACAAAATTTTTTTAAGTCCTACTTTATAACTTTGAACACCGGGCATACTGGTGAATATCACTGTAGAGAAACGTGAGTTCCAGATCAGTTTTCGAGGCATGAACCGCGACGTGCTTGACCGCATAGCTGAGAGCGGGCACTGCAGCAGTGGCAAGTTTGCGGGAATCTTCCTGCAGCCCATTGCCACGGCTCTGTATCAGTATTCCTACTTGCTGCGTTGGAAAGGACTGGCTGACGCCGCGGCTCAGCAGCAACCATAGGAGCGGCTTGCCGTATTTTGTTCGGCCAACCGATTAAGCCCACCCGCAGCAAGGTGGGCTTTTTCGTGTTTTGCCATGAATTTGGTTGCTGCAGTCCGCCAAATGTCCCGATATTCCTCGGAATTGAGTACTTTGGTGCGAATTATTTCTCGGAATTGAGTACTTTAGCTCAAATTATTTCTCGGAATCGAGTACTTTAGCACGAATTATTCCTCGGATTTGAGTATTTTAGCGTGAATTATTTCTCGGATTTGAATACTTTTATTAGTTTTGCACTTAAGAATCAAAGAATTACAGTGATGCCAGAATATATCAAGAGAAATATAGACGAGCAGTTGGCTGCATGGAAGGATGCTCCTATGCGAAAGCCCCTGTTGCTGAGAGGTGCAAGGCAGGTAGGAAAATCGTCTGCCGTCAGGCACTTTGGAAAGGAGTTCAAGTACTTTGTAGAGGTGAACTTTGAGCGCCACAAAGCTATCAAGGGTTTCTTCCAGGGAGATATTGATGTTCGTTTGATAACTCAGAAAATTGCCAATTACCTCGGTGTTGCTGTCAAGGAAGGAGAAACCCTTCTCTTCCTTGACGAAATACAGGAATGTCCTGAAGCCATCATGGCCTTGCGGTTCTTCAAAGAAGACTATCCGGAACTGCACGTCATAGCAGCCGGTTCGCTTCTGGAGTTTACGCTCCAGGAGCTTCCCACATTTGGAGTGGGCAGAATCCACTCCCTGTTCATGTATCCGATGACTTTTGATGAGTTTCTTGTGGCCAACGGCGAGGAGGGACTTGTCAACATGAGAAACGAGGCAAATGCCCAGCATCCGCTCGACACGGCTTTCCATAACAAGCTGATAGAATATTTCCGCATCTATCTGCTTGTGGGCGGTATGCCGGAAGCCGTTCTCACGTGGATCAACACAAAAGACTTCAAGCAATGCAGAAGCATACAGAAGGACATCGTGCTTACCTATGAGGATGACTTAGGCAAATACAAGAAACGGGTCAACACCGACTTGCTGCGTACAACCATGCGAGGGGTGTGCCACCAGGCAGGAGAAAAAATTACGTTCAAGCAAATCTCTGCTGACTACCAAAGCAGGCAAATCAGGGAAGCCCTCCGTCTGCTCACCTTGGCAGGTGTCATTACTCCGGTCTTTGCTACAGCGGGAAACGGCATTCCGCTGGATGCAGAGGTTGACGAGAAAAGCATGAAGGTTCTGTTTCTCGACCCAGGTTTGCTTTTGGCGGTGCTGCAGTTGGAGGGGCGTTTGTCACAACAACTCATAGAACTCATTTTGGTTGGCAATCCTCAGGAATTGATAAACAAAGGTGGGTTAACCGAGATGGTGGTGGGGCTGGAGATTGCGCGCAATAAACCGTGCATTCAGCGCCAGAAACTGTTCTATTGGGAAAAGAAGGGGAAAAGTGTGGCAGAAATAGACTATCTTGACATCCGCAACATTCAAGTCACACCAATAGAGGTAAAATCTGGCACGCAGGGCGGCATGAAAAGTCTGTGGATGTTCATGAGGGAGAAACGCCTAAGCCAAGCCATCCGCTGCTCGCTCGAAAACTTTGGTGAGTTTGACTATATAGATAAGGAAGACCCCAGCGACAAGAATGCCGTCAGACATGTCAGCATCCTTCCGGTCTATGCCTTGTCGATGCTGTAAAAAGGACAAAAGAATTTCTATAGAAACAAAAAAATGCGGACAAATCCGGGGTGGGATTTGTCCGCATTGTGCGCGAGCGGTGCTCGCTGTTGGTTAAGCTTCTTCTGCAGGTGCTTCTGCGGGAGCCTCGACAGGGGCGTCCTGAGCTGCTGCGGCTGCTTCGGCCTCGGCGCGTGCCTGAGCTTCAGCCTCTGCCTTAGCGGCTTCGATGGCTGCCTTCTTGTCGGCTACCTTCTGCGCGATAGCTTCGTTGACTTTCTTTTCTGCCTCGAGACGAGCCTTTGCGTTGGCCTTCTTGGCCTCTGCCTGAGCGGCTGTGGCCTTGTCGAGCTTGGCTGTCTTGGCCTGCTTCCAGGCGTCGAACTTGGTCTGTGCTGCAGCCTCGTCGAATGCGCCCTTCTTGACTCCGCCGCGGAGGTGCTTCATCATGTAGACTCCCTCGCGAGAGAGGATGCTGCGCACCGTGTCGGTGGGCTGTGCGCCTGCCTCTACCCAGTAGAGGGCGCGGTCAAACTTCAAATCTACTGTGGCGGGATTGGTGTTGGGATTGTAGGTGCCAATCTTTTCAGTAAACTTGCCATCACGTGGCGCATTAACGTCGGCGATAACGATGCTGTAGAAAGCATAGCTCTTGCGGCCGTGGCGTTGTAATCTGATTTTTGTTGCCATAACTTGTTTTGTTAGTTAATTAGGTTTGAAATGCCGCCAACTCGTGACAGCGGGTGCAAAGTTAGTGCTTTCGGCTGACATGGAGGCTATTGCGGCTCAAGTTTTTCTCTTGCGTCGGGCGTTTTTTTTGCCGTATTTTTGTCGCGGTCAGCGTCTGGCTATTTGTCCTTCTTGGGCATCAGTGCGTCCTTGACTGTGTCGAGGTTGAGCTTGCCGAGGTTGTCGCGCATGGAGGCGTCGGCCTTGACTTGCTGGAGTTTGTAGTAGTCCATGAAGCCCATGTTGCCGTCGCGCAGTGCCTGGGCGAGCGCCTTGGGCACTTCTGCCTCGGCGAGGATGACTTGTGCGCGTGCCTCTTGTGCCTTGGCCTTGTTTTCCTGTTCGAGTGCCACGGCCATGGCGCGCCGTTCTTCGGCCTTGGCCTGTGCTATGTTTTTGTCGGCGTTGGCTTGGTCCATCTGGAGTGTGGCTCCGATGTTCTTGCCCACGTCGATGTCGGCGATGTCGATGGAGAGAATCTCAAAGGCGGTGCCGGCGTCGAGTCCCTTGCGCAGCACGAGTTTGGAGATGGAGTCGGGGTTTTCGAGCACCTCTTCGTGGGTCTCTGCCGAGCCGATGGACGAGACGATGCCTTCGCCTACGCGGGCGAGGATGGTGTCTTCGCCTGCTCCGCCCACGAGCTGCTGAATGTTGGCGCGCACGGTGACTCTGGCCTTGGCTATGAGCTGGATGCCGTTTTTAGCCACGGCTGCCACGGGCGGCGTGTCGATGACCTTGGGGTTGACGGAGGTCTGGACTGCCTCGAAGACGTTGCGTCCGGCGAGGTCGATGGCGGTGGCTTTCTCAAACGAGAGGTCGATGTTGGCCTTAGAGGCAGACACCAGTGCGTGTACCACTCGCTCCACGTGGCCGCCGGTCATGTAGTGGGCTTCAAGGTTGTCGCGCGTCACGTTGTCGAGTCCGGCCTTGTGGGCCTCGATGAGGCTCGGCACGATGATGCCGGGCGGCACGTTGCGTATGCGCATGAGGAAGAGCTGTATGAGCGAGATGTGCACGCCGCTGACGTGGGCGCTCAGCCAGAGGAAGAAGGGCACGAAGTGGAAGAATACCGAAAGGCACACCAGGGCGCCGATGCCGATGCAGACATAAACGAATAACGGGTCCATGATTGTTTGTATTTTTAAGATTTAGGATTGCTTGTTGGGGGTGTCGCTGGCGTCGTCGGCAGGGACTACGCAGACTTCGCTGAGGTGGAGCTTGGTGACGACGACGGGGGTGCCCTCTTCGATGAAGCCCTTGGCGGAGCGCACCTCGCACTCCACGTCGCCGATGCGGGCATTGCCCACCAGGGCGAGCCGGGTGAGTGCGACGCCGCGGTCGCCTACGGCTATCTGCGCCAGCCGTTCGTCAGCCACGGAGGAGTCAATCTGCGCATGGAGCGACAGCCGCTCGATGCGGCGAGAGTGCATCACCCAGTAGAGGAGCAGGAAGCCCACCACGGCTACTGCCGCCGTGAGCGCGAGGCCCACCGCCAGTCCGTAGTTGGCATAGGCGATGCCCAGTCCCAGCAGCGCGCTGACGGCGCTCAGGATGCCGCACACGCCGAAGCCCGGCATGAGGAAGACCTCGACCATATAGAGCACAAAGGCTACGATGAAGAGTGTGATGAGAGTGGTCAGCAACATAGGCAACAGTGATTATTTGGGGTTAGAAAATTTTGCAGTTAAGCGGCTGATGCAGCGTCGGGTCAAAAGTCGTATTAGCAGCGGGGTTGGCAGCCGTGGATTAGTAGCCGGAGCGGTATTTTGCCTCGTCCTTGTCGTCGAGCATGTTGAGGTAGGAGTTGTAGCGCGAGAGTGATATCTCACCGCTTTCGACAGCCTCGAGCACGGCGCATCCGGGTTCGTTGACGTGGATGCAGTTGCCGAAGCGGCACTGGCGGCCCACGGCGAATATCTCGCGGAAGTAGTGGGAGACCTCTTCGCGCTCGAAGTTGAAGGTGCCGAAGCCCTTGACTCCCGGCACGTCGATGAGTTCGCCGCCGCCCGGCAGGTCATACATGGCGCTGAAGGTGGTGGTGTGGGTGCCCGACTGGTGAGCCTCGGAGACCGACGAAGTGCGGGCGTTGGCGCCGGGCACGAGTCTGTTGAGCATGGCAGACTTGCCCACGCCTGAGTTGCCGGCAAGCAGCGTCACCTTGTCCCTGAGGAGTTCGGCGAGCGGCTCGAGTCCTTCGTCGCGCAACACCGACACGAGGCAGACCTTGTAGCCTATCGACTCGTAGAGGCGCGCCATGTCGTGAGCCTGCTCCAGTTCGCCGGCGTCGAGCAGGTCCACCTTGTTGATGACAATGGTGGCGTCGACGGAGTAGGCCTCGGCGGTGGCGAGGACGCGGTCGATGAACACGGGGAACGTGACCGGTTCCTTGAGCGTCACCACGAGCAGGCACATGTCGATGTTGGCAGCCAGTATGTGGCTCTGTTTGGAGAGGTTTGACGCCTTGCGCACTATGCAGTTGCGGCGGTCGTCGACGGCAGAGATGAAGGCGGTGCCCTCCTGGTTCTTCTCGAAGGTGACGTAGTCGCCCACCACCACTGGCGAGGTGCTGCGTATGCCCTTGAGCCGGAAATTGCCCTTCACCTTGCAGGGCACGACCTCGCCGTCAGCTGTTCGTACTTCAAACCAGCTGCCGGTGTTCTTTATGACGAGACCGTGAGTCTGCATATATATAAGGTAGGAGGGCGGGTGTTTATATAAGGTAGGAGGGCGGGTGTTTCTTGGCGGTAAAAAGCGGCGACTCCCTGTTCGCGCGGCAGTGTGCAGCGCAGCGGGCAGGGAGTCGGGGCAGGGGAGTGGTTTTTAGACAGTCATTATCTCCTTTTCCTTCTCGTCGAGGATGCTGTCTATCTTCTTCATGTACTTGTCGTGTATCTTCTGCAGGTCAGCCTCGGCGTCTTTCTCCACGTCTTCGCTGAGTCCGTCCTTGATGCCCTTCTTGAGTTTTTCGATGCCGTCGCGGCGTGCGTTGCGCACAGCGATGCGGGCACCTTCGCCCTCCTTGGTGCACTTCTTCACGAGTTCCTTGCGCCTGTCGGTGGTGAGTGGCGGAATGGCGAGGCGGATTACTTCGCCGTTGTTTTCGGGCATGATGCCTACGTTGGAGTCAATGATGGCCTTCTCGATGACACGGAACATCGACTTGTCCCAGGGCTTGATGGCGATGGTGCGCAAGTCGGGAGTGGTCAGCGCCGCCACGTTGTTGAGTGGCACCATGCTGCCGTAGGAGTTGACGCGTATGTCGTCAAGGATGTGTACGTTGGCCTTGCCGGCGCGTATCTGGGAGAGAGTGTCCTCAAGGTGCATAGCCGACATTTCCATTTTCTCTTCTTGCTCTGCAAGGCATTGTTTCACGTCAATCATAGTGTATTCTTGTCTTTATAGGTTTTAACTGTGACAAAAATAACGCTTTTGCCTGAACTTCGGGGCTTTTCAAACTCAAAAAATCATACATTTGCACAACAATCTGCCGTTTTGCCGCCCCACCGACATGCACAAATTCGTTTTTATCACTCTGGGCCTTTGTTTGCTGCACCTCAGCGCCTTGCTGGCGCAGGGAGATGCGGGCAGGGTGCGCATAGCCGAGCTCAACTGCGAGAACCTCTTCGACACGGTGCACGACGAGGGCTTCCAGGACCAGGAGTTCACGCCCCGGTCGAGCCACAAGTGGGGCACGCGCAGATACTGGCGCAAGCTGCACATGCTGAGCAAGGAACTGGTGAGCATCTCGCCGGTGGCGCCGCCCGACATCATAGCCCTTGTGGAGGTGGAGAACGACTCGGTGGTGAGAGACCTGACGCAGCGCACGCGGCTGTGGTCGCTGCACTACAAATACATAGTGACCCACAGCTCCGACCCCAGGGGCGTAGACGTGGCGCTGCTCTACCAGGAGGGCGGTTTCAGGCCCATTAGCGTCAATACCATTGACTGGGGCAAGAGGCTGGGGCGGCCGACCCTCCACACACGCGACCTGCTGCACGTGGAGGGCGTGGTGAAGTCGGGCGACACCATCGACGTGCTGCTGCTCCACGCCCCCAGCCGGCTGGGAGGGAAGCAGTCGCAAAGGCTGCGCGCCGCCATACTGACCAGCCTGAGAGAGTATGTGGACTCTGTCAGCACGGCGCGGCCTACTGCCAACATTATCATCACGGGCGACTTCAACGACACGCCCAACACCAAAAGCCTCAAGAAATATCTCGGAGCCACCGTCTGCGAGCCCGGCATGATGAACGAGGACATCGAGCCCCGCCGCCTCTACAACTTGTCCGCCAAGCCCAAGGCGGAGAACGGCGTCAAGGCGACCTACAGATATCGCGGCGACTGGGAGACGCTGGACCAGTTTGTGGTCAGCGGGCGGCTGCTGCAGAAGTCAAACCGCCTGCACGCGGCGAGCGAGCCGGTGAGCATCGTGAGCCACAAATTTCTGCTTGAGCCCGACAAGACCTACGGCAACTACAAGCCGTGGCGCACTTTTCAGGGCCCGCTCTACAAGGGCGGATTCAGCGACCACCTGCCCACGATGCTTGAGCTGGAGTACCGGCGCTGAAAGGCGAGTCCCAAAACTTTTTTTGACGCCTCCCTAAAGCATTGCGCACTTTGTTTCATCAGACAGGGACTTCAGACAAGGACTTCTCTTCATCGGATAGCCACCTGGCGTTCCAATTTCCGCGAAAACGGATAGTCGTTAAAACATAAACGGCTTCCCGTTTCAACTGGAAATGGATAACCGTTTATGACGGTATGGAAAAATCAAGTCCGCGCGAGATGACGCCAAGTGCTTGTCTGATGAACTGAAGTCCTGGTTTTTTGAATTGAGGTGTTTTTCCATCCCAGTGGCGAAAAGAAAACATGAAAAGCCCATTGACTTTAGGGCACAAAAAAAAGAGGAGCGCTATCGCAGCGTTCCTCCTCTAAATATATAACTCTTGTTGGGATACCCGGACTCGAACCAGGAAAGGCAGGACCAGAATCTGCAGTGTTACCATTACACCATATCCCAATGCTTTTCAAGTGCAAAATTAGAACTTTCCAATTAAACTGCAAAGAAAAAGTGATTTTTTTTATTTGTTATGCATTTGGCATGCATTTTGCACGTTCCTTTTTTAGCCGGAGACCCCTTAAAAAGTCTTTCAGCGACAGTATTTTGAAATAAAAAGAGTATTTTTGCACATTATTATTTATAGAAGAAAAAGCATGCAGAAGATTGCTAAGAAAAAGACGTTGTTGCAGGTTGTCATCGACGGCATACAGGAGAAGAAAGGCCACAAGGTTGTAGTGGCCGACCTGACGGATGTCAACGATTGCATTTGCAAGTATTTCGTTGTGTGTCAGGCCAACACGCCCACTCAGACCGAGGCCATAGCGGGTTCGGTGAGCGACATGGTGCGCGAGGAGCTGGGCGAGAAGGCCATTGGCGTATGCGGCCTGGAAAACGGCTACTGGATTGCCATGGACTACGGCGACGTAATTGTTCACGTCATGTTGCCCGACGCCCGCGAATACTACGACCTGGAGCACCTCTGGGCTGACGCAAAGATATCGGAGATAGCCGACGTAGACTGACTCCGCCGCGCCCGCAAGGGCCTTGCCGCCCCGGCGACGGGCAAGGGACGGGCGCACAACAGACTCTGATTTTTTCCATTTTACACACTATATGAGCAACGAAAAAAACAATATGAGAATGCCTAAGTTCAGTCTCAACTGGGCATACATCATAATCATATTGATATTCTGCTATCTTCTCTGGAACAATTCGAGCGGCGGTTCCAGCTTCCAGAAAGACGTGGCGTACACCGAGTTTAAGGAATACGTGCACAAGGGCTATGCCTCTGACATCACGGTCAACAAGGGTGACGGCAACGTGCGGATGTATATCAAGAAGCCATACGTAGGCGAAATCTTCGGCAAGGCAGCCGAGGCGGGCAACCGCCCCTCGGTGGTGGCTGAGTTCTCGAGCGTGAGCAACGTAGACGAGTTTCTGACCGCCGAGCGCGCCGAGGGCCACTTCAGCGGCAAGGTGACCTACGACTCCAACAGCAGCTTCTTCGGCTCGCTGTTTTTCTCCACCATACTGCCCATAGTGCTCTTTGTGGGACTGTGGGTGTTCATCATGCGCCGCGCCGGCGGCGGCGGTGGCGGCGGCGGCATCTTCTCGGTGGGCAAGAGCAAGGCCCAGCTCTACGAGAAGGGCGCCAAGACCCATGTCACCTTCAACGACGTGGCTGGCCAGGACGAGGCCAAGCAGGAGGTGCAGGAGATAGTGAAATTCCTCAAAAACCCCGGCAAGTATACCGAACTGGGCGGCAAGATACCAAAGGGCGCGCTGCTGGTGGGCCCTCCGGGAACTGGCAAGACCCTGCTCGCCAAGGCTGTGGCAGGCGAAGCCAACGTGCCCTTCTTCTCGCTGTCGGGCAGCGACTTTGTGGAGATGTTTGTGGGCGTGGGCGCCAGCCGTGTGCGCGACCTCTTCCGCCAGGCTAAGGAGAAGGCCCCGTGCATCATCTTCATAGACGAAATAGACGCCGTGGGACGCGCCCGCGGCAAGAACCCGTCGATGGGCGGCAACGACGAGCGCGAGAACACCCTCAACCAACTGCTCACCGAGATGGACGGCTTCGGCACCAACAGCGGCATCATTGTGATGGCAGCCACCAACCGCGCCGACATACTCGACAAGGCGCTGCTCAGGGCTGGGCGCTTTGACCGCCAGATACACGTAGACCTGCCCAACCTCCACGAGCGCAAGCAGATATTCAACGTACACATGAGGCCGCTCAAGATGGACAACACCGTCGACGTGGACCTCTTGTCGCGACAGACTCCGGGCTTCTCGGGCGCCGACATAGCCAACGTGTGCAACGAGGCAGCCCTCATTGCCGCCCGCAGCGATAAGAACGCGGTGGGCAAGCAGGACTTCCTTGACGCCATAGACCGCATAGTGGGCGGACTGGAGAAGAAAACCAAGGTGATGACGCAAGACGAAAAGCGCGGCATTGCCATCCACGAGGCCGGCCACGCCACCATCTCGTGGTTCTGCCAGTACGCCGACCCCCTCATCAAGGTCACCATCGTGCCGCGAGGCCAAGCCCTCGGCGCGGCGTGGTACCTGCCCGAGGAGCGCGTCAACGTCACCAAGAACCAGATGCTCGACAAGATATGCTCGCTGGTGGGCGGCCGTGCAGCCGAGGAAATCTTCCTGGGCCACATATCCACCGGCGCGCTCAACGACCTGGAGCGCGCCAACAAGATGGCGTTCAGCATGATAGCCTACTACGGCATGAGCGACAACCTCTACAACGTAAGCTACTACAACACCGGCAACGAATACTTCCAGAAACCCTACTCCGACCTCACGGCGCAGAAGATAGACGAAGAGGTCAAGGCGCTCATCGCAGAGCAGTATGAGCGCGCCAAGAAGATACTGGCAGAGCACGGCGAGGGCCACGCCAAGGTGACCCAGATGCTCATGGACCGCGAGGTTATCTTTGCGGAAGACGTGGAGAACGTGTTCGGCAAACGCCCGTGGGTAAGCCGCTCTGACGAAATAATTGCGGAAAACGAACGCATGGACAAGGAGCGCGAAGAGGCCGAAAAACGCGAAGCCGACGAGAAGGAACGCAGACAGAAGGCCGAGATAGACAAAATCCTTGACGAGGCCGGCGTTACGGCAAGTTCTGAGGAGGCGGCTCCGGCTGGCGACACGGTCGGCAACAGTGGAGCGGCTGCCGACAACAGTGCAGCTGGCGACAACAGTGCTGTTGCTGACAACGGCGCAACTCCTGCCGGCAACGGCACGGCTGCGGATTCTGGCAATGCGGACTCCGGCAACGGCGAGGACACCAAGCGCCCTGAATAGCGCAACGGCACACACCAAGACAGCATTTTTAATTTTTGAAATGAAATCAAACATCCTACTGAGAACCCTTTCGGGCATCGTCTATGTGGCAGTCATGGTGGGCTGCCTCGTGGGCGGTCGGAACACATACTGCGTGCTGTTTGCCGTGATCACGGCGCTGCTGCTCAATGAGTTCAACCACCTGCTGGCGGAGCACCGCCTGGCGCGCGTCAACAACACGGTGTCGATGGTGAGCGGCGTGTATCTGTTTCTCGCCTTCTTCCTCTACAGCTCCGACATGACGAGCGGCACCGTCTTCGTTCCTTATATATTGTCGCTGGTGTTCGTGCTGGTCAGCGGTCTCTACACGGGCCAGGAAAATCCCATCGCCACATGGGCGTACAGTTTTGCCGGCCAGGTGTTTGTGGCGCTGCCAATGAGCCTGATGAATGTGCTGGCGTTCAACGGCTTCTATGAGTGCACCTTGCCGCTCGCCCTCTTTGTCTTCCTGTGGCTGAGCGACACCGGCGCCTTCTGCTTCGGCTGTGCGATGGGCAAGAAAATCCCCTTCAAACTCTTCCCCTCCATCTCGCCCAACAAGACGTGGGCGGGCAGCGTGGGCGGTGCCATAGCATCAATGGCGGGAGCCACCTGCTTCTATCTGCTCTCTGACGGCGGGAGCCTGCTGTTCTGGCTCGGCTTCGGTCTCACGGTGTGCGTCTTCGGCACGTGGGGCGACCTGATTGAGAGCCAGTTCAAGCGCCAGCTCGGCATCAAGGACAGCGGCAATTTCATGCCCGGCCACGGCGGCATCTTGGACCGCTTCGACAGCGCCCTGCTCGCCATCCCCGCCTCGGTGGTCTATGTCAGTCTGGTGATGTAGCGACAGCTGCGAAATCTTTTGCTTGCCGTCAATACGTCGGTTAGAATAAACATTTTAGACAGATACAAAAACAGGGCTGGTTTCCTCGTTTGGAAACCAGCCCTATTTTTGTTTGGTGGTGGCAGAAAACTGCTATAAGAAGAGTTGAACCTGCGGTTGCTCAGTCGTGGCTCGTGGTGCTGCGGAGGCTTTCGACCATCAGTGCGGCGGCTCGCGCGGGGGCGCCGGGTTCTCCAAGTTTGGCGGTCATCTCGGCATATCCCTCTATTTGGGCGCCTCGCTCTGAGCCGCCCTTGAGCGTTGCCTGCAGGTGCTGGCGCAGGTTGCCTACGTTCATCTGGTCGCCCACGAGTTCGGGAACGAGCTCGCGGTCTACGATGAGGTTGACCAGCGAGATGTATTTCACCTTGAGGAACAGCTTGCGCAGCAGTGCGAAGAGTTTGCCCATGCGGATGTAGTAGCACACCGTCTGTGGCACTCCGAAGAGCGCTGTCTCGAGCGTGGCGGTGCCCGAAGTGACGAGAGCCGCCTCGGCGTTGGAGAGAATTTCGAACGTGCTGTTGCGCAGGGTGAAGACGGCGTTGGAGTCGCTGCCCGCCACCCTGGCGATGTTGTCGTGGTAGAACGCGTCCTCAATGTCGGGCGCGGCGGCTATGACCAGCTGGTAACCCCTCTCGATGCAGGGCAGCGCGGCGGTCACCATGCGCCTGAGATTGTCGGTTATCTCCTGGCGTCGCGAGCCGGGCAGCAGCGCCACGATGGGTTTGTCGGGCAGGCCGTGCTTCTCCAGAAAGTCAGCGCGCGTGTCGGTGTACTTGCTCTTCCAAAGGGCTATCTCGTCCACGGACGGGTTTCCCACGTAGTTGACGGGATAGTGGTGCTTGACGGTGAAGAACGGCACCTCGAACGGCAGAATGGAGTAGAGCTGGTCTACGTCGCGGCGTATGTTCTTGATGCGGTGCTCCTTCCACGCCCATATCTTGGGCGAGATGTAGTAGTGGACGGGTATGTTGGTGTTGGCCTTGACGAATTTGGCTATCTTGAGGTTGAAGCCCGGGTAGTCGACCAGCACGAGCACGTCGGGCTGCCAGTCCACGATGGCCTGGCGGCACCGCTTCATGGCGCGCAGGATGGTCCGCGCGTGCATCACTACCGGAATGAAGCCCATGTAGGCAATGCTGCTGTAGTGGCAGAGCAGAGTGCCGCCCGCCGCCTGCATCTTGTCGCCGCCGTAGCACCGGAATTCGGCCTGCGGGTCAGCCTGCTTGAGAGACTTCATGAGGTTGGAGGCGTGGAGGTCTCCGCTCGCCTCTCCCGCTATGAGGAAGTATTTCATGTCGTGTCGCTTTTTGGGGTAGGTTAGTGGGGCGGCGGACTAAAAGTCCCAGTCGTCCATTGCCGCAATGAGTTCGTGGTCGGTGGGGTCGGTCTTGACGGGCGTGACAGCCACGTAGCCGTGTTCGAGCGCCCAGAGGTCGGTGGTGTCGTCGTCGGGCTCCTCGTTGACATTCTCGCCAGCGAGCCAGAAGAACTTGCCGCCGCGCGGGCAGCTGCAGGGCTCAAATTCCTCGGTCCAGCGGCTGTAGGCCAGCCGACACGGCCGTATGCCCTGAATGTCCTCCGTCATGGGGAAGTTGACGTTGAGGTAAGTGCCGAACGGCAGGTCGTGCTCCATCACCATTTCCACGATGTGGCGGCACAGCGGCGCCAGGTGGGCGAGGTCGTCGTCGGTGTCGTGGTTGACGGACGAGAAGGCAATGGAGGGGATGCCGTGGAGTGCGCCCTCGGTGGCTGCCGCCACGGTGCCCGAATAGTGCACGTTGACCGAGGCGTTGCTCCCGTGGTTGATTCCCGACACGATGAGGTCTGGCTGCCTCACGAGGAGCTGTCCGAGAGCCAGTTTGGTGCAGTCAGAAGGTGTGCCGGAGCAGGCGTAGACGCTCACTCCGTCGCCCGAACTGATATGCCGGCAGCTTACCGGCACGGTGCTCGTGACGGAGCATCCGGCGCCAGACCTTGGGCTGTCGGGCGCCACTATAAACAAGTCGCCAATGGGTTTGAGTGCGTCGGCAAGCGTGTGGATGCCCTTGGCAGTGTAGCCGTCGTCGTTGGTAATGAATATCAGAGGTTTCATGTGCGCGTGGTTTGGTGCAAAGATAGTGTATTTTAGTGGTTATCGCCTTGCGTCGGGCCGCCTTTTTGGCGTGGTGGCCGACGCGCGGGTGCACTGTTGTCCGCCATGTGCAGAAAACAAGCCGTTCCGCCACCTATTACCGAAAAAAAACGCTACCTTTGCACAAATGTATCCTTGCTCTAAGAGGAGCTTGGGTCGAGATAAATGTAATATGGGTAAGATTATTGCAATAGCCAATCAGAAAGGCGGCGTGGGCAAGACCACTACCGCGATTAACTTGGCGGCCTCTTTGGCGACGCTCGAAAAGACAGTTCTGCTCGTAGATTCTGACCCCCAGGCCAACTCATCGTCGGGCCTAGGCATCGAGGTGGGCAACGTGGACTGCACTGTCTACAACTGCCTCATCAGCGGCGCTGATCCCCACGAGGCCATCTACACTACCGACGTGCCCAACCTCGACATCATCTCGAGCCACGTGAACCTTGCCGGTGCGGAGCGCGAGCTGTTTGCCATCAAGGAGGGGCGCGAACTGGTGATGCGCAAGATGCTCGAGCCGCTGAGGCCTGAGTATGACTACATCATCATAGACTGCAGCCCGTCGCTGGGCGCCGTAACGGTCAACGCCGTCACGGCTGCCGACTCGGTGATTATCCCTGTGCAGTGCGAGTATTTCGCCCTGGAGGGCATCGCCCAGCTGCTCAACACCATCAAGCTCGTGAAGCGCAAGCTCAACCCGTCGCTGCAGATTGAGGGATTCCTGCTCACCATGTACGACGGCCGCCTGAAGCTCGCCAACCAGATCTACAACGAGGTGGTGAAGCACTTCGAAGACCTCGTGTTCAAGACAGTAGTGCAGCGCAACGTGAAGCTGAGCGAGGCTCCGTCGCACGGTCTGGCAGCCATACAGTATGACGCCGATTCCAAGGGCGCCCGCAGCTACCTGGCGCTCGCCAAGGAGATACTCAACAAAAACAAGCAGCCCAAGGCCGCCCAGTAGTGGCAGCCCCCTGCACGGCTCACACACCCACACAACCGAAAAGCACACATAGAGAGATATGCCCCACAAGAAGTTTCCTGACAGAAAGCGCTCTGCGCTCGGCCGCGGTCTTGACGACCTGATATCCAACGAGGAACCCAATCCCCAGGGCTCGTCGTCTATCAACGAGATAGAAATCGACAAAATTGTGGCCAACCCCAACCAGCCGCGCCGGGAGATGGATCCCGAAGCGCTGAGCGAGCTGGCTGACTCCATAAGGCAGATAGGCATAGTGCAGCCCATCACGCTGCGCCAGATGGACGACGGCACCTATCAGATAATAGCCGGCGAGCGCCGTTGGCGCGCCAGCCAGCTGGCGGGCCTCACCGCCGTGCCTGCCTATGTGCGCAAAGCCGACGACGAGAGCGTGGCCCTCATGGCGCTGGTGGAGAACATACAGCGCGAGGACCTCAACGCCATAGAGATAGCCCTGGCCTACAGCAACATGCAGCAGGTGATGAAACTCACCCAAGAGGCAGTGGCAGAGAAGGTGGGCAAGAAGCGCACCACCGTGGCCAACTACCTCAGACTGCTCAAGCTGCCCGCCCCGGTGCAGCTGGCGCTGCGCAACAAGCAGATTGACCAGGGGCACGCCCGCGCCATACTCAGCGTGCAGAGCCCCGCGCAGCAGGTGAAGCTGTTCAACGAGATACAGAAGAACGGTTACTCCGTGCGCAAGGTGGAGGAGATGGCCCGCGAAATCAATGAGGGAGCCACGGCGAGCCAGGCGTCGCGCAAGGCGCAACACACCGCCTCTCCGCTGCCCGGCGACCTGACCGAACTGAAGCAGCAGCTCTCAGAAGCCCTCGGCGTCAAGGTCGGCGCCAAGTACAACAACGGCAAGGGCAGCGTGACGCTGTCGTTTGCCACCCCAGAGGAGATGGACGCGCTGGTTGACCAACTCCGCAAACTGATTTGAAAAACAATGCCCGCCTGCAAGTGAGACTACGGAGATTCATACTGGCGATTATGGCTGCTGCCGTCATTGCTGCCGATGCGGGCGCATACGGCGTGCCCGACGACAGGGCGGCTGGCGAAGACTCCACCATGGTGACGCTCTATGCCGCGGCAGACTCGCTGGCGCAGTCAAACGTCGCCAGCGCTGACTCCGTTGTTGCTGCCAAGAAGCGCCGCCACAAACTGCGCAAGGACGGCACAGTCTTCGTGCCCAGTCCCAAGCGGGCGCTGTGGCTGTCGCTGGTGTTGCCTGGCGCCGGACAGATATACAACCGCAAATACTGGAAACTGCCTATTATATATGGTGGATTTCTGGGCTGCACATACGCGCTGCTCTGGAACCAGCAGATGTACGACGACTACTCGCAGGCCTACCTGGACATCATGGATGACGACCCCAACACGCACTCCTACACCAACATGCTGCCCATGAACTACGACATCACGGGGCGCGAGGAGCAGTTCAAGAAGGTGTTCAAGCACAAGCGCGACTACTACCGCAAGTACCGCGACCTGAGCATTTTCGCCTTCTTCGGCGTCTATCTCATCTCGGTTGTCGACGCCTATGTCGACGCCCAGCTGTCCACGTTCGACATCAGCAAGGACCTCAGCGTGTCGGTTGAGCCGGCGTCGATAGAGCAGCACAACGCCATAGGCGCAGGCAGCGGCAAGGCCCTCGGCGTGCAGTGCAGCATTAAGTTCTGAGCCCGCGCCACGCAGCGCGAGGCTGCCGCAGAGACAAACAAGGAAAAGATATTACAACAACAGAAGAATGAAACACAAAATCAGACATATTCTATTGGTGTCGGGACTGATGATGGCAAGTCTGCCAGCCCTGGCGCAGATTGAGGACTACGACATCGACGAGAGCGACATGCCCTACGGCCTTCAGGACGAGGCGCAGGAGGACGAGTCTAACAGCTATATCGACAAGAACTACCTCAGCCCCCTCGACGACGATGTGGAGCTCGACGACAAGAACCCCTTCTTCCCCGACGAATATTTCATCGAACGACTCAAGGCCATTCCCGGCCCCGATGAGTTCCATGTCTACAACAACGTGGTCAGAAAATACATCGACCGCTACACCACCCGCATGCGCAGTTCGGTGGCGAGCATGATAGGACGCTACAACCTCTACGCCAACATGTTCGACGATGTGCTCTACAGACACGACGTGCCTGAGGCGCTCAACTACCTGCCCGTTATTGAGTCTGCTGTCAATCCCCGTGCGCGCAGCCATGCCGGGGCGAGCGGGCTGTGGCAGTTCATGCCGAGCACTGGCAAGATGTACGGTCTCGACATCAACAGCTGGGTCGACGAGCGCAACGACCCCTACCAGTCCACGGAGGCGGCAGCCAAGTATCTGCGCAATCTCTACGACACCTACGGCAACTGGAGCCTCGTGCTGGCGGCCTACAACTGCGGCTCCGGCAACGTGAACCGCGCCATTGCGCGCGCCGGCGGCTCCCACGACTACTGGACCATCTATCCCTACCTGCCGGGCGAAACGCGCGGCTATGTGCCTGCGTTCATTGCCGCGCTGTATGTCATGAACAACTACAGCCAGCACAACATCAAGCCGCGCACCGCCGTCAAGCCCGTAGTGCTCGACACCGCCGTGGTGCACTACGACATGACGATGGACCAGGTGGCCAGCGCCTGCGGCATCAGCGCCGACGAGGTGAAGGGCTTCAACCCGCAGTACCGCACCTCGTTCATTCCCGGCGGCCGCCGCCGCTGCACCATAGCCCTGCCCGACGAGCTGTGTGTTAAGTTCGCCGCTGTCGAAGACTCCATCTACCGCAGCTCGGCTACCGCAGCCGCCACCGCCGACAGCACCGCCGCCGCCATGGTCGACGCCGCTGCCACCGACTACACCGAGGTGCAGCCGCAGGAGCCTACCTATACCAAGAAGAGCACCGTCAGCCAGCGCAAGTCGTCCGACAAGCGCAGCAACCGCGACCGCGACCGCCGCTCCAAGCGCGACCGCCGCTCCGACAGCGGGCAGAAGTCCATCACCATACGCCAGGGCGACAACCTCGGAGCCATTGCCGCGCGCAACGGCACCACCGTGGAGAAACTCCGCAAACTCAACAACCTCAAGGGCGACAGAATCCGTGCTGGCAACAAACTGAGAGTAAAGTAAGGCCTGAAATCTATACTACCACACATGACAGACGACAGGACCATCGAAGAGAGAGAGGAACAACAGATATACGCTGCGTTCCGCCACTTGCTGGACACCTATCTTGCGTCAAACCACCGCAAGAAGGTGGACATCATCACGCGCGCCTTCAACTTCGCCAAGCAGGCTCACAAGGGTGTGCGCCGCCGCTCAGGCGAACCTTACATTCTGCACCCCATTGCCGTGGCGCAGATTGTGAGCGGCGAGATGGGACTGGGCTCTACGTCCATCTGTGCGGCGCTGCTCCACGACGTGGTGGAGGACACCGAATATACCTTTGAAGACATCAAGAACCTCTTTGGCGAAAAGATAGCCAGCATCGTGGAAGGACTCACCAAGATTTCGGGCGGCATCTTCGGCGACAGGGCGTCGCTCCAGGCAGAGACGTTCAAGAAACTGCTGCTCACCATGAGCGAGGATATCCGAGTGATACTCATCAAGATATCTGACCGCCTCCACAACATGCGCACGCTCTCGTCCATGCTGCCCGGCAAGCAGTACAAGATAGCCGGCGAAACCCTCTATATCTACGCGCCCATCGCCGACCGCCTCGGACTCAACAAGATAAAGAACGAGCTCGAAGACCTCAGCTTCAAGTACGAGCACCCCGAGGAGTACACCGCCATACAGGAAAAGCTCGCCGCCACCAAGGCCGAGCGCGACACCGTGTTCAAGGAATTCACCGTGCCCATCAGGGAGGCGCTCAACGGACTGGGGCTCGACTACGACATCACGGCGCGCATCAAGACTCCTTACTCCATCTGGAAGAAGATGCAGAACAAGCACGTCACCTTTGAGGAAATCTTCGACATACTGGCCACGCGCATTGTCTTCAAGCCCAAGCCCGACGAGGACGAGGTCAACACGTGCTTCAACATCTACGTGGCACTGACACGCATCTACAAGATACACCCCGACCGCACACGCGACTGGGTCAACCACCCCAAGGCCAACGGCTACCAGGCGCTCCACATGACGCTCATGGACGCCGCCGGCAACTGGATAGAGGTGCAGATACGCTCTGAGCGCATGCAGGAGATTGCCGAAAACGGCTTGGCCGCCCATTGGAAGTACAAGAACAGCGCCAATGGCGCCTCTACCACTGCCGACGACAAGATGGACGGCTGGATCCACACCATCAAGGAAATCCTCGAGGACCCCCAGCCCGACACCATCGACCTGCTCGACACCATCAAGCTCAACCTCTACGCTTCGGAGATAATAGTCTTCACCCCCAAGGGCGAAATCAAGACGCTGCCCACCGGAGCCACCGCCCTCGACTTCGCCTTCTCCATCCACTCTTTTCTGGGCACCCACTGCATTGGCGCCAAGGTCAACCACAATCTGGTGCCCGCCACCACCCAGCTCAATTCGGGCGACCAGGTGGAGATTCTCACGGCGCGCACCCAGCAGGTTCGCCACGAGTGGCTCAACTACGCGGTGACCGCCAAGGCCAAGAGCAAGATACAGGCCTGTCTGCGCAAGATGGACCGCGTGCAGGAGGCCGACGGCGAGCGCAAGATTCGCCAGTTCCTGCTCGACAACGGCATTGAGTTCAACAGCACCGTACTTGAGCGACTGCGTGTCTTCCACCAGCGCGCCAACTTGTCGCGCCTGCTGCTCGACGTGGCAGACGGCACCGTGGCGCTCGGCGACGACGACATAGCCTTCATCCACGGCCACAACAAGACCAACCGCCTGTCGTGGCGCAAGCTCCTGCCCTTTGTGGGAAACAAGGACAAGAATTCGCTTGCCGGCAACGAGGCCATCAAGAGCTACACCGACTCGCAGGAGTTCGTGGGCTCCATCGACAAGAAGAAAGTGTTCTCCATCGACGAGGTCAACATCGACAAGTGCGTCATAGCCCCCTGCTGCCGCCCCATCCCCGACGACGACGCCCTGGGCTATGTGGACAATGCTGCCGGCACCTTCACCATCCACAAGCGCGAGTGCGAAGAGGCCACACGCCTCAAGACGCAGTTCGGCAACAACATCGTGGCGGTGAGGTGGAACATGCAGCGCGGCCACCGCTTCGAGACCTGCATCCGCGTGGAGGGCGTCGACAAGGCAGGCACCCTGTTCCACATCGCCGAGTCGCTCTTCAAGAAACGCGGCCTCAACGTCAAGCGTCTCAATATAGAGACCGACAAGGGACTGTTCAGCGCCGAGGTCACCGTCTTGGTGCACGACACAGCCGAGGTCAACGACATCTGCCGCGACCTCATGACCATCGACTCCATCCTCAAGGCCGTCAGAGTCTAAGGCAGTCAACTCAATCATAGCATAGAGGGCAACGCTCGCACAAAAAAAATTATTGCTGTCCGCTAAAACTCAAGCGAACAACCTATTGTTGTAAACAATTGTTGTCAGCTACCCCCTCCGGAACTACAATACTCTTACCAAATCCGCTACCCCAACCACTGGGGCTGCGGATTTTTTTTTGTCCAGCAATCTCCAATCTGCCAAATATCCAAAAAAGCGGTCATAAAACAACAAGA
>CAVGQS010000027.1:0-19806 GCA_963631415.1 Lactococcus garvieae
GGCGAAACGTTGCAGCGTTTCGCCCGAAATTTTTTCGTTAAGTCCGCACGAAATTTTTTTAAGTCCGCACGAAATTTTTTTAAGTCCTACTTTATAACTTTGAAGTGGAGATTGCTGGGGAAAAAAATCCGCAGCCCTGGTGGTTGGGGTTGCGGATTTGGCAAGAGTTTTGTAGTTCCGAGGGTTAGCGGACAGCAATCGTTTATAATAGATTGTTCGCTTGAGTTTTAGCGGACAGCAGTAATCAAAAAAAGCCGTTGGCTGCTGGTTGTTGCTGGCAGTCAACGGCTTTTTTGTTAGCCTGGCGCTGAGGGGCGCTACAGTTGTTCCAAAAACTTTATGCGGCTCTCGGTGGAGGGGTGGGTGCTGAACATGTTGTTGAACCAGCTGCCTATGCCGCCCGTGAGGGCCTGCGAGTGTATGATGAACAGCTGTGCCACGTCTTCGCGCCCGTTGCTGACGGAGTAGGGGTTGCCGCTTATCTTGCGCAGCGCCGAGGCCAGTGCGCGCGGGTTGCCGCACATCTCAGCCCCGCCGGCATCGGCCATATACTCGCGTTTGCGGCTGATGGCGAAGCGCGTGAGCAGGGTGAAGAAGTAGCCTATGGCGGCGAGCACTGCTGCCAGCAGCATGACCACCAGCACGCCCGCCCCGCTGTCTTTCTTGTTGCGGCTGTTGCTGCTGTGGTCTCCAAAGAGGAAGGCATTCCACAAGATTCGCAGCGTCACCGCCATCACCGTCGACATGATGCCCACAAAGACGATGCTTACTATCAGCAGCCTGGTGTCGCGGTTGCGTATGTGTGTCAGTTCGTGCGCTATGACCCCTGCCAGCTCGTCGTCGTCGAGCATGTCGCACAGTCCCGTCGTCACGGTCACGGTGTACGTCTTCTTGTCGATGCCCGAGGCGAACGCGTTGAGTTCGTCAGAGTCTATCACGTTGATTTGCGGCATGTCCATACCGCAGGTCATGGTGAGGTTTTCCACTATGTTGTAGACGCGCGGATTCTCCCTGCGCTCCAGCGGACGCGACTTGGTGGCGTGCCTTATCATCGAGTTGTTCATCATATAGGCTATGACGAACCACACGCCCACTATCCCCAGCGCCCACGGGGCAATGTCCACAAAATACTCGGTGCCGAGGGCGTTCCTCTCTGCGTCGCTGTAGTACGCGCCGGCAAGCTGCAGGTATGCCAGCCCGTAGCAGAACAGCGCCACCATGGCGATGACTATCACTGGGAACAATATCAGCAGCAATACGGAGCGCGCGTTGTTGCGCCGCTGCTGCGTGTAGAGTCCTACGTATCCCATCTGTCGGAATTTGTCGTTGAGGGGGTTAGAAGTTTATTTCGGGTGCCTTGTCGAGCGTAGCCCTGTCTTCGGCGGCAATCTCAAACATAGGCTCCTTTTGGAACCCGAACATGCCGGCTATGATGTTGGCGGGGAAGGTCTGCACGGCGTTGTTCAGCTCCTTGGTCGCGGAGTTGAAGAAGCGGCGTGATGCAGCCAGCTTGTTCTCTATGTCGCTAATCTCGGTCTGCAGCTGCAGGAAGTTCTGGTTGGCCTTCAGGTCGGGGTAGGCCTCGAGGCTCACTTTCAGGTTGGCCAGTGCCGACGTCAGTTTGTTCTCTGCCTGTATCTTGTCGTTGATGTTGGTGGCGCCCATAGCTGCCGAGCGGGCCGCCGTGACGTTTTCGAGCACCGTCTTCTCGTGCGAGGCATAGCCCTTCACGGTCGACACCAGTTGCGGGATGAGGTCGTGCCTCTGCTTCAGCTGCACGTCGATGTTGGCGAAGGCGTTCTCGCGGTTGTTGCGCATGCGCACAAGGTTGTTGTAGAGCCCGATTACCCAGAATATGAGAATCACTACAACGGCAATAATGATGATTGTGGTTACCATGATATAATTTGATTTGTTGATACTTGGGCAAAGGTACGCAGAAAATCGCTGCCGCCCGACCCGATAACGATAAAAATCGCAAAATTAGGTTAAAAGCATTTGGCCAAAGCTTGACAAACCTCTCATCTAAAGTAGAATTATCCGTATAAAACGGGTGTTTCTGAGAGGAAAAATGTATTTTTGTCAGCAAAACCAACATAGATTGCCCTATGAGTACTAACGAAACCCAACAGGCGCTGGCCTTTGCGGCTATGTGCGTAGACGCCACAGCCCAAGCCGAGGGGTGCTCCAGCAGAGAGATGTATGAGCGCATGAAGGCCGTCGGGCTTATTCACGGCCTGACAACCAAGCTGGATGCCTCCCACACTCAAAGCCGCGAATACGTGGTGCAAGACCTGCTCCAAGCCTTGCACCGGCTGGAGAACGCGGCTGCAGAAAGGGGCAATCAATAACAATCAAAAAGGTAACACTCCAATGCGAACGATGTATCACGGTGCTCCGCATATTGTCGATGCACCTCTATGCCACGTAGGACGCGAGAACCTTGACTTTGGAAAAGGGTTCTATCTTACCGACATGCGCAAGCAGGCTGTTGGTTGGGCCACGCGTGCAGCCAATCTTGGATTGCCGCAATGGTTGAACTTGTATGAACTTGATATGGAATGTGTTCGGACAAACGCCAAGTGCAAAATCTTCAGCGCGTATGACGAGGAATGGCTGCAGTTCATTGTTGACAGCAGAAACGGCGGCTGCCCCTGGCAAGGCTTTGACTTCATTGAAGGGGGTATAGCCGACGACCGCGTCATCACTACAGTAGAAGACTACCTGAATGGCGACATCTCGATGGAATACGCCCTGCGCAGGCTTTCCGAACACCGTCCAAACAATCAGGCCTGCATCCTTTCGCAGTCGTTGCTCGACAGTAGCTTGCGGTTTGTGAAGGCTGAGCCGCTCAACGACTTGGCGAGGAAGGAGGTGGAGCCATGCTGAGAGATTCGCAACTATGGATGAAGATAGGCAGGATATGCACTCGCTTGTCTGAGCGCCTCGATGTTTCTCCCGAAAGGGCCTTCGATATATTTCAACGAAGCAAGACAAACGAATTGTTGCACGACGAGCGCTCGCTCCTCTACCTCATGAGCGACCTCTACATAGTAGACGACGTGCTGAAAGAGCTGACGGAGCAACGCTAACCCCATACGAGGGCAATGTTGCCGACCGTACACAAAGCTGCCAGTAGGTATAAAAACCGAGATATATATAAAAAAGGTGTCAAAGGAGTCCGCTCCCTTGACACCTTTTTTTGCGTTAGTCCCTGCTGGTGTCGCTGCTCTACGCTTGCGGCGTGAAGAGATGCTTCAGCCCGTCGGTGATGCGGTGGAGGCCTTCGGTGAGGCGCTGGCGCGGGCAGGCCATGTTGATGCGGATGAAGCCTTCGCCCTCCTTGCCGTAGAGGGGGCCGGCGTTGATCCACACTTTTTGGGTGTGGAGCAGGTGGCGCTCAATCTCTGCCGAGGGCACGCCCAGGGCGGAGCAGTCCACCCAGGCGAGGTAGGTGCCCTCCATCTCTGCCACGTGGCACGAGGGCATGTGGGCGGCGAAGTGCTGGCGCGCCAGCTCGTAGTTGGCGGTGAGGTACGCGCGCAGTTCGTCGAGCCACTGCTCGCCCTCTGCTGAGTAGGCGGCGATGAGGGCTTCCACGCCGAGCGGGTTCACGTCGCACACCTCGTTGATGTTGATGGCGCGGTCTATGCGCTCCCTCGCCTCGGCGTCCTTGCACACGATGTTGGCTATCTGCAGTCCCGCTATGTTGAAGGCCTTGGTGGGCGAGCAGCACACTATGGCGTTGTCGCCCAGCCTGCCGGGCAGCGTGCCTGCGGGCGTGTACATGTGGCCGCAGAGGGTCAGCTCGCCGTGTATTTCGTCAGACACGAGTCTCACCCCGTGGCGCTCGCACAGCGTGGCTACGTCAGTGAGTTCTTGTGGCGTCCACACCCTGCCGCCCGGGTTGTGGGGGTTGCACAGCAGCATGAGCCGCGCCCTCGGGTGCGCCAGTTTCCGGTCTAGGTCCGCGAGGTCCATGCGGTAGCTGTGGGTCTGGGCGCCGTAGACGAGCGCATTGCTCACCGCCTCGCACCCGTTGTTGCGGATGGACGAATAGAAGCAGTTGTAGACGGGGCCCTGCACAATGACCTGGTCGCCGGGCAGCGTCAGCGCCTTGATTACGGCAGAGAGGGCGGGCACCACCCCGGTGGTGTAGATGATGTCGCCGGGGCTTATCTGCCAGTGGTGCCGGCGGCTGAACCACTGGCACACGGCGTCGTAGTAAGCTCTGGGCACCCGGGTGTAGCCGAAGATGCCGTGCCCTATGCGCCTCTGCAGCGCCCGTGTGATGCAGGGCGCCGTCTTGAAGTCCATGTCCGCCACCCACATCGCTATGACGCCGGGGTCGTCGGCGGAGTCCCACTTGTAGGAGTTGGTGCCGCGGCGCTGTGTCAGTTCGTCGAAGTCGGTGCTCATGGTTTGCGGGTTGTGATGCGGCAGTCTGCCGGTCCCTTGATGTTGTCGTCGATGATGATGTCGCCGTAGCTGTCTGCCACGATGAGTCCCGAGGCGGGGTTCTTGACGCTCTTGATGTGTCCCCTGATGTCGGCGTGGAGCGTGGAGTACTCAAAGGCGCGGTCGCACTCGGGGTCGAAGGTGCAGTTCTCCAGCGTCAGGTCGGTGGCGTAGCACAGCGGCTGCTCGCCGGCTATGTGGCAGTTCACCAGGCGCAGTCCCCTGGAGTGCCACCCCAGATATTCGCCCTTGAGTTCGGAGTCGTAGATGCTGACGTGGTCCACCTCCCAGAAGGCGTCCTTGGTGTCGATGCGCGCGTTGTGTATTTCCACGTCCTTGCAGTATTGGAATGCGTAGAGCGAGTCCGTCTCCAGTCCGTTGACCCTGACGCCGTTGCAGCGCATGAAGGGGTAGGTGCCGCCGTGCAGCACCACGTTGCAGATGGTCATTCCGCTGACGTCCCAGAAGGTCTCGTCGGCGTCGTTGATGACCACGTTCTTGAGCGACAGACCCTTCATTTCGCGAAAAAACTTGGGCGCGTCAATCACGCAGTCCTCCATGTTCATGTTGTCGGAGTACCAGATGGCAGAGCGCGACCCAGGGGCGAAGTGGCAGTTGCGTATGTCGGAGCCCGCCACGTGCCACAGGGGGTATTTGCCCTCAAACTGGCAGTCGCGGCACACTATGCCGCTGCACTCCTTGATGGCCGACTCGCCGGCGGTGATGCGCACGTGGTCGAGCTCCGTGTCGCTGATGGCGAACAACGGGCGTTCGCCCCCGAAGACTTTGTCTGAGATTTTGTTCATGGTTATGCTTGTTTTGTTGTTTGTTTGTCGTTGTTCTTGCCGCCCCTCCACCTGAGCATTGCCAGTCCCGCGAGGAACACGCAGCCCCTGAAGCACAGCTCTATGCACATGGCCAGCCACGCGCCGCGCAGCCCCATCGAGGGGGTCAGCAGAGCTATCAGCACTATGCGCACGCCCCAGATGCTCGCCAGGTTGATGGCGCAGGGCACTATGGTGCGCCCCAGGCCGGCAAAGATGCCGCCGCCCACAATGGCCGCCGCATACAGCGGTTCGGCAAACGCCTCTATGCGCAGCACCTCGGTGCCCTGCTGCCGTATGTCGTCTACGGGCGTCATGACCGCCAGCACGTCGGGGGCGAAGGCATACATAATGGCTGCGGTCACTGCCATCACCGCCATGCCCGTGGCCACGCATATCCAAGCGAAGCGCTTGGCCAGCCCCAGGCGCCCCGCACCCAGGCTCTGCCCCGCCAGCGTGGTGGCGGCGTCGCCTATGCCGTGGCCCGGCATGTAGCACAGGCTCTCCACTATTATGGCAAACGAGTTGGCGGCGAGCGCCACGGTGCCCAGCGGCGCTATCATGGCAGTGGTGGCTATATACGCTGAGGTCATCGCCACCTGCTGCAGCCCGGCGGGCATGCCTATGCCCACGGCCTTGGCTATCACCCGGCGCGTGGGACGGAAACTGCCGCTGTCCTGCCTCAGGTTGAGCTCGCCGTTGCGGCAGCACAAGAGGTACATCGTCACTATGGCGGTGGTCAGCTCAGCCATCACCGTGGCCAGGGCGGCGCCCTCCACAGCCAGTCCGGCTCCAGGCACCCACACCTCCACGCCAGCCAGACTGACGGTGCGCGACGGGAAGATGAGGAAAAAGTTGAAGACCACGTTGAGCGCCATCATCGCCACGCTCATCACGCCGGGCGTCACCATGTCGCCGCTGCTGCGCAGCATGCCGTAGCCGAATATCGAGAACTGAAATGCCGGCAGCCCCACCGCTATCGTGGCGAGGTAGGCCGACGCCGGACCGCATACGCCCTCCGTGCCGCCCAGCCAGCCGGGCAGCACGGGGCTCAGCGACAGCGCCACGAGCCCCACCACCGCGCTCACCACCAGCACCGACACGATGCCCTGGCGCACTATGCTCCGCGCCTTGTCGCCGCACGAGGCGCCCAGCTGGTGGCTCGCCTGCACGTAGAAACCCGTTGCCGCTGCCGAGCAGAGGCTGCCCAAGAGCCAGGTGGTGGTCTCCACCAGCCCTATGGAGGCCGACGCCTCGGCGCCCAGGCTGCCCACCATCGAGGCGTCGATATACTGCATCATGGTGGTGGTGAGCTGAGCCAGTACGGCGGGCACCGACAAACTGCCCACCAGCCGCGCCTGCTGACCGAGGGTCATGGGCGCGCCCTGGCGTATCATGCCGAGAAGGCGGTCTTTCGACGAGAGGGTGCTCATAGTGTCGTTGCTCTGCGCTGTGTTGCATAGCAAAATTACTAAACCCCTCCGACAATGGCAACACTCCGCCGCCCTTATCCGAAACATTGGTAAGCATTACCTATTTATATATGCCTCAAACTCCCTCCCTCAGGCTCTCCTTTTCATGCCCGTTTCACCTAAGTTCATCAGAGAAGCACTTGTCTGATGAAACGAAGCGGGTGCGTAGAGCAACAAAAAAGGCGTTTTTCCTTTCGGTTGTCTATGGTTTGCGTTAAATTTGCTTGCAAAAGCATTCAGTTGTAGCGCCAGCAAACCGAAAGGCTGCCCGTAGACCATGACGGAGTAATGATAATCAAGTAAAATCCTAAACTACAGCCATTATGAACAGCAAGATATTGGAATTTGTGACCTTTACCATCGGCAGCGTTGCAGAAAGAGTTCACAAGAGTCCTGCAGAGATATACCGCCTGTTCAAACAGGCCAATGTCATCGCCGGCTATTTGGTCCCCGCCTACGACATCCTCCATACCTATGGGCGGCAGTACTTGGTAGACGATGTAATGGAGTTTATGCAAGAGAAAGGAGCCAAGCTATGTTGATATACCATACTTCTGATGTCATCGTAGAGAAGCCAGACGTCCTGCATTCGCGCGACAATCTGGACTTTGGCAAAGGCTTCTATGCTACTGTCATTAAGGAACAGGCAGAGCGATATGCGCAAAAGTTTTTGTTGAGAAACCAAAAGGCTTTCCTCAACATCTATGAATACATGCCGCAGGAACATTTCAAATGCAAACAGTTTGATGCATACGATGGAGAATGGCTGGATTTCGTGGCTTCCTGCAGACTGGGTGAAGACGTGTATAAAGAGTATGACGTTATATGCGGAGGCATCGCAAACGACCGGGTCTTCAATACTCTGGATTTGTACTTCTCCAACCAGATGACCAAGGAAGAAGCACTGAAACGGTTGGTTTTCGAGAAGCCTAACCAGCAGTTTTGTTTCCCTAACCAACAAGTTATCGACGCGTGCGTCAGGTTCTTGGAGCATAAACAAATAGACAGATAAGGCCATGGAAGCTAACCGTATCATATTGGATATGAAGTACGCCCGTATCATCGAAATCATATCCCAAAGGCTGAACGTGACGCGCGAAGAAGCCATGGACTTGTTCTATAGCTCGCCAACCTTTGAACTGATAGACAAAGGTGTGGCAGACTTGCACTGCCGCAGCGACAGATATCTGGCTGATGAAATTATTAATGAGGTTTCTTCCAATGCTCAGCTCAAAGATGCTTGCGCTGTAAAAGAAGGACCGGAAACCGTGAAGCCGAAGGGATGAGCTGGTCCTTTCGGCTCGCCGCCGAAGCTGCAGCGGGTGCGTAGAGCAACAAAAAAGGCGTTTTTCCTTTCGGTTGTCTATGGTTTGCGTTAACTTTGCTCGCAAAAATTGGAATACTATGAGCATAACCAGACTGCTGAAGCCTGTGTTTGACAGGAGATACGAGAAACTGAAGTACAGCGAGACGCACGCCGAGGAAGAGCAGAGGCGACAGCTCGCCGACATGGTGCGCCGCGCGCAGAACACCGAATACGGGCGCGAGCACGGTTTCGCCACCATTGGCAGCTACGAGGATTTTGCCAAGCAAGTGCCGGTCAATACATACGAGGAGCTCAAGGGCAGCATCGACCGCATGCGCCATGGCGAGAGCGACGTGCTGTGGCCCGGACGGGTGAAGTGGTACGCCAAGTCGTCGGGCACCACCAACGACAAGAGCAAGTTCATCCCAGTGAGCCGCGACGGACTGCGCGACACCCACTACGCCGGCGGCGGCAGTGTGGTGACCTACTATCTGCACAACAATCCGCAGAGCCGCCTCTTCGACGGCCGCTCGCTAATCTTGGGCGGCAGCCACGAGCAGAACTACGACGTCAAGGAGAGCCTGGTGGGCGACCTCAGCGCCATCCTTATAGAGAACATCAATCCGCTGGTCAACCTCGTCAGGGTGCCTGCCAAGAAGACCGCCCTGCTGAGCGACTTTGAGGTGAAGCGCGACCGCATAGCCCGGGAGGCGCGCGGCAAGAACGTCACCAACATCAGCGGCGTGCCCTCGTGGATGCTGTCGGTGCTGACCAGGCTGCAGGAAATAACCGGGCAGACCGACATAAGCGCCGTGTGGCCCAACCTGGAGGTCTTCTTCCACGGCGGAGTGGCGTTCACGCCCTACCGCGAGCGCTACAAGGAGATAATCAGTTCCTCCAACATGCACTATATGGAGACCTACAACGCCAGCGAGGGTTTCTTCGGCGTGCAGAACGACCTGGCGGATCCCGCCATGCTGCTGCTGACCAACCTGGGCGTCTTCTACGAGTTCATCCCGCTTGAGGAGGTGGGAAAGGAGAACCCCACGGCCGTGCCGGTGTGGCAGGTGGAGACGGGCCGCAACTACGCCATGGTGATAAGCACCACGAGCGGACTGTGGCGCTACCAGATTGGCGACACGGTGAAGTTCACCAACCTGAACCCCTACAAGTTCTTCATCAGCGGCAGGACCAAGAGCTTCATCAACGCCTTTGGCGAGGAGCTGATAGTGGACAATGCCGAGAAGGGCCTGGTGGAGGCCTGCGCCGCCACGGGCGCCGAGGTGGCTGAATACACCGCTGCCCCCGTGTTTATGGACGCCAGCGGCAAGTGCCGCCACCAGTGGGTCATAGACTTCCGCAAGGAGCCCGCCGACCTGCAGCAGTTTGCTGCCGTGCTCGACGGCGCGCTGCAGAAGATAAACTCCGACTACGAGGCCAAGCGCTACAAGGACATCACGCTGCAGCCCCTGCAGATTATTCCCGCCCCGACCGGCCTCTTTGATCAGTGGCTCAAGAGCAAGGGCAAGCTGGGCGGCCAGCACAAGGTGCCGCGCCTGTGCAACGACCGCAAGATAATAGAAGAGGTGCTCGCCCTGATGCCCGAATAAGTGGCCGAGGGCGCGCCAGCCATGGTTTTCACTCAGAGATGCCAATGAAAAGACTGCACATAATGTTAGTGGCGGCGGTGGCAGCAGCCCTGTCGCTGGCGGGGTGCGCACGGCCGGGCAGCCCCGACGGCGGTCCCTACGACGAGACTCCGCCCCGAGTGGTGGGCGCCAGTCCGGCTGAGGGCTCCGTCAACAGCCATCCGCGCAACATAGAGATATACTTTGACGAGTTTGTGAAGCTCGAGAAGGCCGCCGAGAAGGTGGTCATATCGCCTCCGCAGATGAACATGCCCGAAATCAGCGCCGAGGGCCGCAAGATAAAGGTGAAGCTGCTGGACACCCTCAAGGACAACACCACCTACACCATAGACTTCGGCGACGCCATCGTGGACAACAACGAGGGCAACCCCATGGGCAAGTACACCTACACCTTCTCCACCGGCGACCGGCTCGACACCATGGAGGTGTCGGGCAAGGTGCTCGACGCCCGCAACCTCGAGCCGATAAAGGGCATTGTGGTGGGCCTCCATTCCGACACTACCGACACGGCCTTCACCACGAGGGCCTTTGAGCGCATGGCGCGCACCAACGGCAGCGGCGAATTTTCCATCAAGGGCGTGGCGCCGGGCCGCTACCGCGTCTATGCCCTGCAGGACGCCGACGACAACTACGCCTACACGCAGAAGAGCGAGAAGATAGCCTTCAGCCGACAGATTCTCGCCCCGAGCTCCTACGCCGACGTGAGGAACGACACCGTGTGGCGCGACTCCACCCACTACGACTCAGTGAGGGTGGTGCCATACACCCACTTCGTGCCCGACAACGTGGTGCTGCTGGCGTTTACCGAGTCTACGCTCGACCGCCATCTGCTCAAGGCGGAGCGCAAGGTGCCCGAGCACTTCGAGGTCTACTTCACCGGCATCTCGCAGAAGCGCCCTGTGCTGAAAGGCGTGGACTTCGACGAGAGCCGCCTCGTGCTTGAGTGCTCAGCCAACAACGACACCCTGACATACTGGATAGCCGACACGGCGCTGGTGCACACCGACACGCTCACCGCCACGCTGACCTACGAGGAGAACGACTCGCTGGGCAACTTTGTGGAGCGCACGGAGGAGATGCAGTTTGTGAGCCGCCTGCCCCGCTCGCGCCAAATCAAGCTGGAGCAGCAGGCACAGAAGGAGTGGCAGCAGGAGCAGGACAAGCTGAGGCGCCGCAAGCAGCCCTACCTGACCGAGCGCCCGCCCCAGGTGCTCAACGTGAGCTACAACGGCGGCTCCACGCTCGACCTCTACGACAACATAAGGTTCAAGTCGCCCGAGCCCTTGCTGCAGGTCGACACCTCCAAATTCCACCTCTATCTCAAGCAAGACACGCTCTACCTGCCGGCGCCCTGCATCGTCAGCCCCAACGCCGGCACCTCGATGGGCTACACGCTCTACGGCGAGTGGCGCCCCGAGCAGAAATACGCGCTCATGGTGGATTCTGCCGCCTTCGTGAGCATCTACGGCAAGGTGTCTGACCGTATGGAGTGTCGCTTCACCATACCGTCGCTCGACAATTACTGCACCTTCACCGCCGTCATCGAGGGCTGCAGCGACACTACCGTGATAGTGGAGCTGCTCAACAACTCCGACAAGGTGGTGCGCAGCGCGCGCACAGCCGGCGGCCGAGCCGACTTCTTCTTCCTGAAGCCCGGCGGCTACTACATGAGAGCCTTTGTGGACCGCAACGGCAACGGCAAGTGGGACGAGGGCTGCTACGCCAAGGGCGAGCAGGCCGAGGAGGTCTACTACTATCCCTCGCAGCTCATGATGAGGGCCAAGTGGGACCTCGAGCAGACGTGGAACTTCCACGCCACGGCCTTGACCAAGCAGAAACCCGAGCAGATAACCAAGCAGAAGCCTGATAAGGAGAAGACCATACAGAACCGCAACGAGGAGCGCGCTAAGAAATGGAAACAATAAGGAAAACACCGGCGAGGGCAGCCCTGGCCCTATGGCTGGCGTGCGCACTGATGCTGGTGTGTGCCGCCGGGCGCGCGCAGTCGGCGTTCAAGTCCGGCGAGGTGCTGCAATATAGCCTTTATTACAACTGGAAGTTCATCTGGGTAAAGGCAGGCAGCGCCACGATGAACATTGCGCGCACCAACTATTGCGACACGCCAATCTACCGCACCCAGCTGCTGATGAGGGGCAGCAAGAGGGCAGACTCCTACTTCGTGCTGCGCGACACGCTGGTCAGCTATACGGCGTGCGACGACCTGCGCCCCATGTTCTACTGCAAGAAAGATCTGGAGGACGACTCCTACCGCTCACGCAAGGTGTGGTACACCTACAGCGACGGCAAGTGCCGCGTGCGCCAGCGCTACCGCCACAAGGACGGACGCATCACTGAGAAGAACGAGGCCTTCGACTCCCAGGTCTATGACATGCTGAGCATCATGCTCCGGGCCCGCAACTACAACACGGCGGGGTGGAAGCCCGGCAAGCGCATACGCTTCCTCATGACCGACGGCAACGGGGCTGAGAGGCAGACGCTCATCTACCGCGGCAAAGAAAAAGTAAAGATGAAGGGCACCGACAAGGTCTACTCCTGTCTCAAGCTGTCGTTTGTGGAAACCACCGACAAGGGAAAGGAGAAAGAGGTCATCACCTTCTTCGTGACCGACGACTCGCGCCACATCCCGGTGCGCCTGGACATGTATCTGAAGTTTGGCTCTGCCAAGGCGTTCTTTGTGAGCGGCAAGGGCCTGAAATAAAACTTAGGGAAGGGGATTTTCGCACATTTTCGCCCCAAAAGTGCAGATTTGGCGCTGCAAAAGCGGTTTGTATAGAAGAAAAACCGTATTTTTGCAACATATTAACAACAAAAATCAGCAAACACAAGGAAAATATGTCTTTTACAAAAATCACCGCTGCTGAGGCTGCAGCTCGTATCCAGGACGGACAGACAATAGGTCTTAGCGGTTTCACTCCGGCAGGTGCGCCCAAGAGCATACCTGCCGAGATTGCAAAGAAAGCGGAGGCAGAACACGCTGCCGGACGTTCGTTTAAAATCAATGTCTTCACAGGAGCCAGCACTGGCCAGAGCTGCGACGGCGAACTGAGCAACCAGCACGCACTGTGCTTCCGCGCTCCCTACACCACCAACGGCGACTTCCGCAAGCACGTCAACGCTGGCGAACTGGCATACTCCGACATCAACCTCTCTAATATGGCCACCCAGATTCGCCAGGGCTACCTGGGCAACGTACACTGGGCCATCATCGAGGCGTGCGAGATAGAAGAGGTGGGCGACAAGGCCCGCATCTACCTCACGGCGGCGGGCGGCATCAGCCCCACCGTGGCGCGACTGGCCAAAAACGGCATCTTCGTAGAGCTCAACTCGTTCCACAGCAAGGAGTCGATGGGCATACACGACGTATACGAACTGGAAGACCACCCCTACCGCACCCCGGTGATGATATGCAAGGCCAACGACCGCATCGGCAAACCCTATGTGGAGGTAGACAAAAACAGAATCTTGGGCGTCGTGGAGTGCAACATACCCGACGAGGCGCGCTCGTTTAAGGCTCCGGATCCCATCACCAGCCAGATAGGCCAGAATGTGGCAGACTTCCTTCTCTACAATCTGCGCAAGGGACTCATCCCCAAATCGTTCCTCAACCTGCAGAGTGGAGTGGGCTCGGGCGCCAACGCTGTGCTCGGCGCTCTGGGACAGTGCCCCGAAGTGCCAAACTTCAACATCTATACCGAGGTGCTGCAGGACGCTCCTGTAGGACTGATGAAGCAGGGCCGCGTGCTCTCCGCCTCGACCTGCTCGCTGACCGTCACCAACGAGTGCCTGCAGGACATCTACTCCAACATGGACTTCTTCAAGGACAAGCTGGTCATCCGCCCGTCGGAAATCTCCAACTGCCCTGAGGTGATAGCCCGCATCGGCGTCTGCTCGCTCAACACCGCCATCGAGGCCGACATCTACGGCCACGTCAACAGCACCAAGATATGCGGCACCAAGATGATGAACGGCATTGGCGGTTCGGCTGACTTCACCAACAACGCCTACCTCTCCATCTTCACCTGCGGCAGTACCACCAAGGCCGGCGCCATCTCGAGCATCATTCCGTTCTGCTCTCACGTGGACCACACCAGCCACTTCATCGACGCCGTAATCACCGAGTATGGCGTGGCTGACCTCAGGGGCAAGTGCTCCATGCAGAAGGCCGAGGCCATCATCAACGTGGCTCACCCCGACTACCGCCCGCTGCTGCGCGAATACCTCAAGCACGCGGAGAAGTTTGGCGGCCACACCCACCACTGCCTGAGCGCCGCGTTCGCCATGCACGACACTTTCTTGCGCAAGGGCGACATGCGCCTCACCGACTTTGGCGAATACATCAAGTAGCAAGCCGGCCCACTCACTGACACCAATCCACAAGATGAAAAGACACACACTGATAGCCGCTGCCCTGTGCGCAGCGGCTGCCCCCTCGCTGGCGCAGAAGGAGATAACGCCTCAGATGCTGCAGCAGTTCCAAAGCAGCTACAAGTCTGTCGGAGCCGACAAGGCGCTCGACAACGCCGTGGCTGCCAACGACATCAAGGTCCTCGCGCTCAACAACGAGACCATGGCGCAGTTCGACACCGAGTTCTCCAATAAGGTAAATTCCAAGGGCATCACCAACCAGAAGAGCTCCGGGCGCTGCTGGCTCTTCAGCGGCCTCAACGTGCTCCGCGCCCAGATGATAGCCAAGTACAACCTTGGCGAGATGGAGTTTTCGCAGAACTTCTGCTTCTTCTATGACCAGCTGGAGAAGTCTAACCTCTTCCTGCAGGCCATCATCGACAACGGCAAGAAGCCCATGGACGACCGCACCGTCGACTGGCTGTTCCACAACCCGCTGAGCGACGGCGGCACCTTCTGCGGAGTGGCAGACGTGGTGTCAAAATACGGGCTGGTGCCCTCCACCGTGATGCCCGAGACCTTCTCGTCAAACAACACCGGCACCTACTCCATGCTGCTCAAGACCAAGCTTCGCGAATACGGGCTCGAGCTGCGCCGCATGATAGCCGGCGGCAAGACCGACAAGCAGGTCATGGCAAGGAAAGTGGAGATGCTTGGCGTGGTCTACAAGATGCTCGTGAGGTGCTTCGGCGCCCCGCCGCAGAAGTTCACCTACACGCTGCGCAACGCCTCCGGCAAGGCCATAAGCACCAAGGAGTATACGCCCAAGTCGTTCTACGAGGAGCACCTGGGCATTGACCTCTGCGACAACTACTTCATGTTTATGAACGACCCCTCGCGCGACTACTACAAGACCTACGAGATAGACCTCGACCGCCACTCCTACGACGGACACAACTGGGTGTTCCTCAACGTGCCCATGCAGGACATCAAGGACATGGCGGTGGCATCCATCAAGGACAGCACCATGATGTACATGTCGTGCGACGTGGGCAAGTGCAACGACTCCAAGCGCGGCTACTCCGACCCCGACGTCTACAACTACGGCGAAATCTTCGGAGTGGACTTCCCGATGGACAAGAAAGACCGCATCGCCACCTTCGCCTCAGGCTCCTCCCACGCCATGACGCTCATGGCCGTAGACCTCGACGAGCAGGGCAAGTCGAAGAAATGGATGGTCGAGAACTCCTGGGGCCCGTCGTCGGGCTTCAAAGGCCACATCATCATGTCTGACCGCTGGCTCGACGAATACCTCTTCCGCCTCGTGGTGGCCAAGAAGTACGTGCCGGAAAGACTTGCCGCCATGATGAAGCAGAAGCCCGTGCTCCTGCCCGCCTGGGACCCCCTCTTCCAGCCTGAGCAGTAGCAAGTCCCGCCACCGCACCATGCGGATAGGCTGTTGCAAAAACAGACAAGCCGTTACAACAAACAGACCCATAATCACAAAAAAGCCACGGATTTCCCTCTCCCGGAAAATCCGTGGCTTTTTTGCTTTTCGCTGCTCGTGCCGTTCCCGTTGTCCGTGCCATTCCCGCCGCCCCTGTCGCCACCCCCGCGTTTGCCGTTGCAACGCACTTCCTGTTTTATTTAATAATGGCATCGCGGTTTCCCTTTTTGTGAAAAGAGCGGAAAATCGGTTGAAAGTCAGTGCTGTTTGTTTTGCGGTCTGACTCAATTGATTATTTTTGCAAGCGAATTAGAGCCTTTAGCCCGCACAGACCGGGCGCTTCTGCCGCGCGGCCGTGCGGCAGAAAGACTGAGAATGAATATCCATCAACAAAAACACAACATAAATGAAAAGAAAACTACTATTTTTTTGCATGCTGATTGTGGCGTCGCTGTTCGTAACGACGAAGGCCGGCGCCCAAGAGCTGACGGACGGCTACTACTACATCAAGAGTGCGTACTCCGGCCACAGCAGCGAGAGTGTGTACGACCCTGAGTACACCGACTACGCCAAAATCCACACTTGCCAAGGCACTGAGGCCGACATCTGGTACCTCAAGCAGACCGCCACAGGCAAGTACACGCTCCAGAACGCCCTGACCGGACGCTACATCGTCAAGTTCATCAAGACCAACAGCGTGCTGCTCAGCAACTCGCTCGAAGACGGCGTCTACATCATCATCGACTACGTCGACGGCATCTACCGCTGGAAGGACAGCAGCCAGTCATGCTACTACAACTGGAACGGCGACGGAGTGAACTGCGGAGCCGGCCTCAGCGACAAGTACAACTACCACGACTGGAGCTTCGAAGCCGTGCCATCCGACGTGCTCGCCAGCCTCGGACTGTCGGGAGAGCCCGACGCCCCCACCGGCTACAACTGGCCCACCTACACAGAGGACAAAGTGCCCGCCGTGGCTGACCAGATAGTGCCCGCCGGCTACTACCACATCTACAGTGCCTACACCGGCGACGACGTGCAGAGCAAAGCCGTCATCTGGGACAGCGAGGCCGACTCAGTGCTCAAAGTGCACTCAGCCACCGGCAGCAAAAACGACATCTTCTTCATCTACCCCAAGGCCGACGGCCAGTATGTGATGAAGAACCTCGCCACCAGCCGCTACGTCACCACCTTTGAGGGCATGAACTCCATCCGCCTCGACTCGCTCCCCGCAGAGGACTCCTACATTGAGTTCACACTGCTCGACGACTACAACTTCCGCTTCAAGGACAGCAAGTCGACGAACTACTACAACTGGAACGGCACCAATGTGACCGCCCAGGAACTCTCCTCCGCCTACAACTACCACGACTGGAAACTCGTGGCAGCCACCAAGGTCGAGATGTCGAGCTTCGGCATCACCATCGACACACTGCCCACACTGCCCTCCGCTCCCGTTGATGACAAGGAGATTGTGGAAGACGGCTTCTACTTCATCCGCTCAGCCTACGACAGCCCCTACGTCGGCAGCGACGTGGTGTGCTACGACCCCAGCGAAGAAGACTGCGTCAAGACCCACAACAACGGCTACGAGAAGAAGGACATCTTCCTCATCAAGCAGACCGGCACCAAGCAATACTCCGCCCAAAACCTCGGCACCGGACGCTACATCACCAAGTTTGACGCCTCGACCGGCGTAGCGCTGTCAAAGGAACAAGAAGAGGGCACCTACCTCATCTTCGACGTAGTCAAGGGCAGCGTCTACCACTGGAAGGACAACCACCAGTCCACCTACTACAACTGGAACGGCAACAACGTGAACTGCGGCGCAGGCCTCAGCTCGCAGTACAACTACCACGACTGGGAACTCGTGGCCGTAAGCTCTGAACTGCTCGAAGCGCTCGGAGTGTCGGGCGACACCATCCCCACCATCATTGAGCAGCCCAAGGACACCGTGGCCTACATCGACGCATGCTGGGAGAGTCTCGGCACCTCCATCACCTGGTATAACAACAACGTCTCCTCTGCCTTCACCAAGGGCTACCAGACCCGAGTGCGCGAAGTTCTGCCCTTCAAGAAGTTCATCAACAAGGGCGTCAACGCCAGCTGCATCTCAGGCTGCGCAGGCCAGGTGACCTACGCCAACTACTACACCATAGAGCACGGCGTCAACGACTGGGGACACTCCACACCCGTCGGCACTATCGACGACTATAAGAACAACACCAACAACGGCACCTTCGCCGCCTCCTACCGCGTGCTGCTCGACAAGATCTACGCCACCAATCCCAACGCCATGGTAGTGCTCTGCACACCGCGCAAGGCCTACGGCTTCGGCGGCTACCTGCCCGACAACTGCAACGACGCGCTCAACGGCATCTACCTCGAGGACTATGCCAAGATCATACGCGAAATAGCCGAATACGAGTCCCTGCCCGTGGCTGACTTCTTCGCCCTCTGCGGCAACCAGCACAACCTCGCCCAGCTCTCCATCGACACAGCCCTCCACCCCAACGACAACGGCTACCAGCTCATGGCAGACGTGCTCGTCAAGGCAATGCGCAAGGTGCTCGTTCACCCGATTGTCAATCCTGTAGCCGAGGACGACTTCTAAACAATGGCTAACAAACAACAAACACTAAAACACAACACCAAAACAAACATAATCACAACAATGAAAAAGATATCAATCCTCACAGCCGTGCTTTTTGCAACAATCTATGCGGCAGCCCAGAGCGTCAACATACACCAGGGCACCAGTTCGGTAGGCTTCAACATCAGCGACATCGACAGCATCATCTTCAAGTCCGAAAACGCCTCAGGCAACATCTATACCGGCACTAGCGAAACCAAGCAGGTCAGCGGCCACTGGCTCAGCCTCGGCACCTCCATCTCATGGTACAACAGCCACGTCTCCTCAGCCTTCACCAAGGGCTACCAGACCCGTGTGCTCGAGAAACTCGCCTTCGAGCAGTTCACCAACAACGGAGCCAACGCCAGCTGCCTCTCCAGCGCCAAGAACTACGTCGTCAAGGCCGACTACTACACCATAGAGCACGGCATCAACGACTGGGGCAACTCAGTGGCAGTGGGCACCATCGACGACTACAAGAACAACACCAAAAACGGCACCTTCGCCGCATCCTACCGCGAACTCATCGACAAAATCTACTCCACCAACCCCAAGGCCATCATCATTCTCTGCACTCCGCGCAAGGGCTACGGCTTCGGAGGCTACCTCCCCGACCACTGGTATGACGCCAAAAACGGCATCTACCTCGAGGACTACGTCAAGGTGATACGCGAAATAGCCGAATACGAGTCCCTGCCCGTGGCTGACTTCTTCCGCTACTGCGGCGGACAGCGCAACCTCGCCCAACTCTCCATCGACACCGCCCTCCACCCCAACGACAACGGCTACCAGCTCATGGCCAACATTCTCGTAGAGGCATTCAACCAGACTCTGCTCCCGTAACGACGACCTAAAACACTCTAAGATGAAACACAAGATTCTATCATTCATATTGCTCGCCCTCTGCACTGTGGCGGCAAGCGCCGGAGTGAAGGACGCCACCACCCTCTGCATAGAGAACTCCAAGGGCGAGACCGTGAAGTTCGCGCTCATCGACAGCCCAAAGATGACCTTCAAGAGCACCTTCGTCATCGTGCAGGCCTCTGAGACCAAAATCTTCCGCTTCAAGGAAATCGCCAGCGTCTACTTCACCGACGAAGAGACCGGCATCAACGACGCCACCACCGACGAGGAGGTGAGCAACCGCCTCAACACCGTCTCGCTCACCAAGTTCGCCGCCAACACAGCCGTCAGGGTCTACACACCCGCCGGCATGATAGTGAAGCAGACCATGACCGACGCCGACGGCTCCGCCGATGTCTCCACCACCGACCTGCCCCGCGGCACCTACATCATCAAGGCGGGCAAGACTGCCTTCAAGTTCATCAGGAGGTAGCCGGCCGCGCCGCGCTCGCGCACACAGTCGTACCAAAGATACACTCTCATACCAAGGGCTGGCAACGGTTTTCGCCATCAGAAAACTGCTGCCAGCCTTTTTTTTGTAGCCATGCTCCGCACGAAGCCCGCGCCAAAAATCCGGCAACGCGCGATGTCCTAAAACACCACGAAAAGCCGTTAAGAGTTTTTTGAAAGCACTTCAAAGTTATAAAGTAGGACTTAAAAAATTTTTATGCGGACTTAAAAAATTTTCGTGCGGACTTAACGAAAAAATTTCCGCGGAAATTCTGCGATGACTAGACCGAAACGGCGCAG
>CAVGQS010000028.1:0-19769 GCA_963631415.1 Lactococcus garvieae
CGTAACGCACTGGAAATGAGGCGCACACAAATTGCGCGAATTTTAACGAAAAGGGGTTTGGGGCAGAAGATTAAGCGGTTCGGATGTTAAAGGGCTTTAGCGGACAGCAATGATTATACAAAGGCAATTACACGCCTATTGTCACGCAATGTTATCGCCTTTCACTAATAGCGGACCTGGTAAAGGCCTGTTTCAAGGTGCGGCCTACAGCCCAATTTTTGCTGCAGCGAGCACGCTTGCCAGAAAAAATGGGGAGCCGAACAAAATAAACCGCATAGTAAAGGGTGTTTTAACAAAAAGTTTTGTAACTTCGCAACCGCAATGAGATACACAGGACTATATCACCATCATTCGACCAGATGAAAACACCATCCGGTAGATGAAACTGTATACCAGCATTGAAACAATGCATGTACAAAAAAAGAGGTTTGCCGGAGAAACGGCAAACCTCTTTTTAACTATAACTAAAAGAAAAAACCACTAAAAAATATCACTATGCTTAGAATTGCAGTACAGTCCAAAGGACGCTTGTATGAAGACACCATGGCCCTGTTGGCAGAAGCCGACATCAAGGTAAGAAAATCAGAACGGTCACTATTGGTGCGCGCCAACGACTTCCCAATAGAAATTCTCTACTTGCGCGACGACGACATTCCACAAACGGTAGCGTCTGGAGTAGCCGACCTCGGCATCGTAGGAGAAAACGAGTTTCTGGAGCGCAACGAAAATGCAGAGATAATCAAGCGGCTTGGCTTCAGCAAATGCAGGCTTTCGCTCGCCATACCAAAGCGGGAAGAATACAACGGACCGAAGTGGTTCAACGGCAAGACTATCGCCACCTCCTACCCCAACATTCTCAAAAAATTCTTAAGAGAAAACAACATAACAGCTGACATTCACGTCATTACAGGTTCTGTGGAGATTGCTCCCGGAATAAGTTTGGCTGACGCCATCTTCGACATTGTGAGCAGCGGCTCCACACTAATCACCAACAATCTGAAAGAAGTGGAAGTGGTGGTGCAGAGCGAGGCTCTGCTCATAGCCACTCCTGGACTGGACGCCGAGAAGAGGGCTGTGCTCAACGACCTGCTGTTCAGACTTCGTGCCGTGATGGAAGCTAACCAAAGGAAGTATGTGATGATGAATGTTCCGGCAGACCGGGTAGACGACATCATTAGCGTGTTGCCAGGCATCAAGAGCCCGACGGTGATGCCGTTGGCCGACAAGGAGTGGTGCTCGGTACACACCGTGCTGGAGAAGAAGAGTTTTTGGAACATCATCGGACAGCTCAAGGACAAGGGAGCGCAGGGCATTCTCGTTATGCCTATAGAGAAAATGGTTCTGTAATACCGTCCTGCCAACACAATTCTTAACACAGACTGACATGAACATCGTTGAATTTCCAAAGAAAAGTTCCTGGGAGGCTCTGCTGAAGCGTCCCGCAATAGACACGACGAAACTGTTTGACGTTGTGAGAGAAGTCATCGGCGACGTGCGAAACAGAGGAGACCAGGCCCTAATCGACTTGGAGCTCAAGTTTGACAAGGTACAGCTGACCTCGCTCTCGGTCACTGACGAGGAATTCGAGCAGGCTGAGCAGCAGACCGATGCCAAGCTGAAAGAGGCCATTCTGCTGGCGAGCCACAACATCACGGTATTCCACGAAGCGCAGCGGTTCAGCCCCATTAGGGTGCAGACAGCACCTGGCGTGGTATGTGAACAGCGTGCCGTGCCAATTGAGAATGTCGGTCTGTATGTCCCTGGAGGCACCGCGCCCCTTTTCTCTACAGTGCTGATGCTTGCGCTTCCCGCAAAGATAGCGGGATGCAAGAACATTGTGCTCTGCACCCCACCGAGTAAAGACGGGAAGGTCAATCCCGTAATCCTCTACGCCGCCAAAGTTGCAGGCGTTAACAAGGTGTTTAAGGTCGGAGGGTCGCAAGCCATAGCCGCTATGGCCTACGGCACCGAGTCTGTACCCAAGGCAGACAAGATATTCGGGCCAGGCAACCAGTATGTCACAGCAGCCAAGCAGCTCGTGTCGCTCTCTGACGTGGCCATCGACATGCCCGCAGGTCCAAGCGAGGTTGAGGTGCTTGCCGACGAGACGTGCGTCCCGCAGTTTGTGGCGGCAGACCTGCTCAGCCAAGCGGAGCACGGCGTTGACAGCCAGGTGGTTCTGGTGTGCACATCAAAGCAGGCCATAGAGAAGATTAGCGAAGAGGTGAATAAGCAACTCGCTGAGCTGCCGCGCAAGGAACTGGCGGCAAAGGCCTTGGAGCACTCGCTGTACATATTGGCCGAAGACATGAACCAAGCTGTCGAGATAACCAACTACTACGCTCCCGAGCACCTGGTCATAGCCACCAAAGACTACCGCAAGGTGGCAGACCAGATAACGCATGCCGGTTCCGTCTTCCTGGGCAACTACAGCTGTGAGTCGGCTGGCGACTACGCCTCAGGCACCAACCACACGCTGCCCACCAAGGGATACGCACGAGCCTACAGCGGACTGAACTTGGACTGTTTCATACGCAAGATGACCCTGCAGGAACTGACAGAAGAAGGCGTCCGCTCAATCGGCAAAGCAGTATCGGCAATGGCCGAGGGCGAGCAACTTCACGCTCACCAGCGCGCCATGACCATCAGAATGAAATCTATTGACAAACAATAACCCACACATCATGTTTGACTTGAAATCAATGGTGCGCCCCAACATCTTGGCGTTGAAGCCATACAGTTCGGCGCGCAGCGAATATCAGGGTAAAGAAGCCCACACCTTCCTCGACGCCAACGAGAGCCCCTACAATAATCCCTACAACCGGTATCCCGACCCGCTGCAATGCGAGCTCAAGCGGGAACTGAGCGAAATAAAGGGTTTGGCCCCCTCGCAGATATTCATCGGCAATGGTTCTGACGAAGCCATCGACCTTGTGTACAGAGTGTTCTGCGTGCCAGGCAAGGACAACGTAGTGACCATCAACCCGTCCTACGGAATGTATGAGGTGTGCGCCAACATTAACGATGTGGAGTGCCGCATGGTTGAACTCAACAGCCAGTTTGACATTGAAGCAGACAAAATACTGCGAGTGTGCAACGACCACACTAAGGTCATCTTCCTGTGTTCTCCCAACAACCCTACGGGCAACACTCTTAACGAAGCCGAGGTGAGCAAGATTTTGGGAGCCTTCGACGGTGTTGTGGTGATGGACGAGGCATACGGTGAATTCTCCTCCAAGCCCCTATGGCGCTCGCGGCTTAACGACTACCCCAACCTCATTGTGCTCAACACGCTGTCAAAAGCGTGGGCGTCAGCTGGCATCAGGTTGGGCATGGCGTTTGCGCAGCCGGCCATCATAGAGCTGTTCAACAAGGTGAAATATCCCTACAACATCAACATCTTGGCACAGAAACAGGCTTTGGAGACCGTCAAACTGCGCCGCCACGATGTGCAGGAGTGGATTCGTCTCATACTCAACGAACGCACATCGCTCATGTATGCCATCGAAGAACTCGATATCTGCCAAAAGGTCTACCCCACAGACGCTAACTTTTTCCTTGCACGCTTCACAGAGGCTGACAAAATCTACAGCTATCTCGTAAACAAAGGCATTATTGTGCGCAACCGCTCGCACATCACCCTATGTGACAACTGCCTGCGCATAACGATAGGATCTCCGCAAGAGAACACCACTCTGTTGGCGGCATTGAGGCAATACAAATAGAGACGCACCTATGGACAACAAGAAACTGGCATTATTCATTGACCGTGACGGTACTATAATACGCGAGCCCGAAGACGAGCAGATTGACTCCTTTGAAAAACTGGTCTTTGTGCCAGGCGCCATCAGTGCCCTCAGACAGATAGCAAGGAAAACGGACTTCGAACTGGTTCTTGTGTCGAACCAAGACGGTCTCGGCACTCCTTCGTTTCCCGAAGACACGTTCTGGCCCGTACACAACTTCATTATGCAGACACTCGAAGGCGAAGGTGTGAGATTCAAGGCTCAGCACATTGACCGGTCGTTCCCGGAAGACAACCTGCCAACCCGCAAGCCGGGTGTCGCCATGCTCACAGAATATATGAACGGCGGCTACGACTTGGAAAAATGCTATGTCATAGGCGACCGCGAAACCGACAGGCAGCTTGCGGACAACCTCGGCGCTAAAGCCCTCATATTGGGTCCTGAGATGGACTGGGACAAGATACAGCAAATAATAATTGGGGGACTCAGAACCGCCCATATTCATCGGGCCACCAAAGAGACGGACATTGACATCTCCCTCAACCTCGACGGAACTGGCAAGTCTGAGATTAGCACCGGGCTCGGGTTCTTTGACCACATGCTGGAACAGATAGCGCGCCACGGAATGATAGACATCAAAGCCTGTGTGAAGGGCGACCTGCACGTCGACGAGCATCACACCATTGAAGACACGGCCCTTGTGCTGGGCCAATGCCTCGACACTGCCCTCGCCGACAAGAGAGGACTGCAGCGCTATGGCTTTGCACTCCCTATGGACGACTGCGAATGCCAGGTCTCGCTCGACCTCGGAGGGCGACCTTGGCTGATATGGGACGTAGATTTCTCACGCGAAAAAATCGGTGACGTGCCTACAGAGATGTTCTTCCACTTCTTCAAGTCGCTTTCGGACACAGCGCGAATGAACCTCAACATAGCTGCCAAAGGACAGAACGAGCATCATAAGATAGAAGGTGTCTTCAAGGCGTTCGCCCGAGCGCTTCGCATGGCTCTCAACCGTGACACCGAGCACTTCAAACTACCCTCGTCGAAGGGCGTGCTTTAGCAAAATGAGAATACTGCTGGTCGGAGAATACAGCAACGTGCACTGGACTCTTGCACAAGGTTTGAGACATCTGGGGCATGACGTCACAGTCGTATCTGACGGTGACGGTTGGAAAGGCTACGACCGCGACATTTCACTGGCGAGGCAGAGCACGTCACGCTTAGGGGGACTGAAATACTACGTCAAGTCGCTCCTGACTTTCAGACAGCTCAAAGGATTTGATGTTGTACAGATTATCAACCCAATGTTCATGCTGCTGAAGGCAGAGAAGATTCTGCCGTTCTACAAGAAGCTCAAGAGCGCCAACGGCAAGATGTTCATGGGGGCGTTCGGCATGGACAAATACTGGGTGAAAGCCGGCATGGACTGCAAGACGTTCCGATACAGCGACTTCAACCTTGGGCCCCAACTGCGCCACAGCAAACTTAACGACACATACTACAACGACTGGGTGCTTGGAGCAAAGGGACGGCTCAACGAATACATAGCAAACGACTGCGATGGAATAATTTCAGGCCTCTACGAATACGACGCCAGCTACCGCCCCTACTTCGCCGACAAGCTGTGCTTCATCCCCTTCCCCATTGACACTGGCAAATATAAGCCGAAGGTGCGCAAAGCAGAAAACGGAGTCGTGAAATTCTTTATAGGAATACAAAAAACGCGCAGCGAATACAAGGGCACCGACATCATGCTACGCGCACTGAGACGGGCAAAGAACAACTTCCCCGACAAGTGCGAGGTAACTATTGCCGAGTCGTTGCCATTCCACCAGTACGTCAAGGCTCTTGACGACTCCCATGTTATTCTTGACCAACTCTATTCATACACACCGGCAATGAACGCACTGCAAGCAATGGCACAAGGACTTGTGGTTGTGGGCGGCGGAGAAGAAGAGAACTACAACATTCTGGGAGAGCGCGAACTGCGTCCCATTGTAAACGTGCAGCCCACGGAGGACTCCGTCTACAACGAAATCACAAGGCTGATAAAAAATCCAGAGTTAATTGAGAGGCTGTCCGCCCAAAGCGTGGAGTATATAAATAGGTATCACAGACACGACGCTGTGGCGCAGCGGTATCTAGACTTCTATAACAACACGACCAGTTCTAAGCAAACGCCTTGAGCTTCTCTGTCGTTTCCTTGCGGGCAGGAACGAGAGGCAAACGAAGAACATTGCTGCACAATCCCTTGAGGGAAAGAAGCGCTTTGATGCCAGCAGGATTTCCGTCAACAAAGGCAAGCTTGTACAACTCCTCCAACGAATCGTTTATTTTGGCAGCTTCTGCGTCATTGCCGCTGAGTTTTGCATGAACCATAGAGGCAAACTCCTTCGTAACAGCGTTGCCTACAACAGAAATCACACCGGCCGCACCAAGTCCCAGAAGTTTGTAGGTTAGTCCGTCGTCACCGCTCAACACTCCAAATCCTTCAGGTGCCTTTGAGATAATCTCTGCTATCTGCTCCACATTGCCCGACGCTTCCTTGATGGCGACCACGTTCTCCGCATCGTTGGCAATGCGCAGCGTGGTTTCTGGCAACATATTCACGCCAGTACGTCCAGGTACGTTATAAAGCACTACTGGCATCTCTCCCGCAGCATGCGACACCTCCATAAAGTGCTTGTACATCCCTTCTTGCGATGGTTTGTTATAGAAAGGAACAACCGAAAGAATGCCGTCAACGCCACTGAAGTCAAACTCATGTATTTCGTCCACCAGCCCTTTGGTGTTGTTGCCGCCAAAGCCCAACAAAATGGGTTTGCTCCCCTTGAGCGTGTCGTAAACGAAATTCTTCACATCCGTCTTCTCCTGGAAGCTCAGGCAAGGGGTTTCCGCTGTACTGCCAAGCACACAGAAAAAGTCCACTCCGTTTTGTTCCTGGTAATGCAACAACTCGCTCAAAGCGTCATAGTCAATAGTTCCGTCTTCGTGGAATGGGGTAACCAAAGCTACGCCCAGTCCCTTAAAAATATTTTCTTTCTTCAGCGGCATCTCTTCTGCGTATTAGATTCTGGTCCGTTATTGTTTTGTTTGATGCAAAATTAAACATTTTGTGTCAAAACAACGTCTGTTCGCTTAAAAAAGACACAAGTGGATGTCTACAAGTTTTCATTTTTGAAATCCAACTCCAGTCTCACGCGCTTTGTGTCGCTGCCCATATAGACATATCTGAACGAAATGCCCTCGTCCTTGAGGCGTTTCAACGAAACTGAGTTGACAATGTCCTGCTGTATGCCGCGCTGCAATTCCGCTTTGCCATAATCTATCATCTCGTCGGTATAAACAGAGTCGCTCATCGTGTGATAGTATACGAGAGTCTGCGATTTGGTCTCATACAGTATGGAATCGAGTATTATCCCCTTTGTCACGTTGCGCGGCAGACGACGTTTCTCGTGCTTCACCATTTCAAGGCATTGCTCCTCCCGTGTAGCGCGGTGGCACGACATGCACGCTGCTGCCACAACCACAGCCAACAATACAACTATTCTGTTCATCTCAGATTTCTAAGTGTTTTTAACGTTAACCAAACATTCGGTGCCACTCCACAAACCGTTCGGCGCCCTCTTTGCCGAAGCGCATCAACCCATTGTAAGCCTGTTCGAAAGAGATGGTCTCTGCAGGGCGCGACTTGGAGTAAAACTTGTCGGCATAGCAAATCAGTTTTTCCTCAAGCGTTTCTGGCAGGTAGTTTGCTGCGGGCACGTCCAGTCCTGCTTTTGTGATTGCCTCCTTCGACAGTCCCGCACCAGTATGCCGCTCACAAATGCGCGCCTCACGCTCCATACCGACCTGGCGCAGCATGCGTGCGCCAATGAAACCGTGCATAAGATAGGGCTCTGTACCATTACAAAATATTGAGGGAGCAGACGTTTCCTTGATGCCTATGTCGTGAAGCAGCGCCCCACTCATCACTAGACTGCTGTCTATCGCCAACTCGCGATGTCTGGCCGCACATACCAAGGCACGCGTTGCCACTTGCCAACTGTGGACAAGGAGCAGTCTCCTCACATCACTGTTGTCTGCGTAGTATTTGTCTATAATTTCCAGTGGACTCATCATATTCCAAAACTATTCTTTGATTCAATCTGTAGGCCGGATGGTTCGCCTTGTATCTTCTGCGTTCTGCCTCAAGGCTGCCTACCGCGGTCACATCATCGGTAGCGAACGGATACTGCAAGGCAGGATTCCATGGATTTCTTATAACAAACGTATACTGAGTGTCAGGTTTCAGATTGCCAAACGATACCGTGTCGCGCATCTCCCCGCCGGGCGGCAGATTGATAACCCTGAAATGTCTCCAGTCGCCCTCCTCGTCAGTGTAATCTCCCTCAAAGAGGCTGTATGTCAAATTCCTGCCCGACCAATAATATTTCGACAGGTTGCTCACGCTGATGTCAAAGCACACCGACTTGTCCGACGTTGAGCAGTCCCTGACCTCAAAGGCCAATTGGGGCTGATCGGCTTTCTTCACATCTACTGCGGCAAACGACAAGTAGAGCGAGTCTACAGTGTTAACCGCCAACAATCTACTGCCCGTTGCGGTAAACTGCAGGTACGCCATGAGCGTTGTGTCCGAATGGGCTTTGACGATGGCATCAGCCAGACCTAGGTAATCCGCATCCGTAGGAATACCCAACGAATCGGTTTCACTATATGTCAACAATTCCACCGGCGAATAAACATCGGTGTCCGAAATATTTCTCAACTTGATGCTTGCTGTGACATATCTGTTGGTGTCTGGAGATCGGTTGAACCATACCGAGTCAATCTCAATACGGTGTTCCATACTGAGCGTGTCGTCCACAACATATTCCACGCTGTCGGGACTGATAAACAGAGCCTGCTGCAGATGCCCCACCCCAAGGACAGACCCCTCCACCGTGGGTTCCAAAGGATTCTCTTGCGGAGTAAGGGCTCCCAAATCAAAATAGCCGTCATAAAGACCGCCATAACCCCATGTGATATGAAGGTAACCGTCTGTATTGATTCCGTCAACTACAAAAGCATGGCCACCTCCGCTTGTGGCATATCCGGCATATAGGATGGGACGGCCTGCACTAAGTTCCGTCATAAGCAGGTCAAACCACCTGCGGGGAGAGTACTCATAACTGTTGAGGCAGCGTACGTAGCGATAGCCGAAAGCCCGGTGCAGTGGTTCCACGAGGCGAGATATCTGGGCACCCGACGACCCCACTCCCCAATTCATCTTGCACGCTACACCTAGGTAGTAGGACAGTTCGGCCACAGCCTGAGCCTGCTCAGCAGTGTAACCGCCTTCCGTATATTCATCGAGAATGTTGTCAAAGTCAATTCGCGTACCAGCAGGAATGCTAGGCAGTTCGCCGTTGTTTGCCGAGGAAAAGCCAGCAATGCTGTCCAGGAGCTTGTCCGGATATGCATAGTGACTCACAATCTGCTCGGCAGCCGTAGCCACACAGCCCATCAGACACCGCTCCAACGATACCGCACCGTCATCATATATATAATAAGGACAGAGATTGTTGAACGGCGCACTCTGATGGCGCACACTCTTCACAAGAGGCGCCACAGGCAGTTTGAAACCGTCCTCCGCAGCCCACTCCGCATACATGTCTGCGTAACCGAAAACAGCACCGTTGCCAACAAGCATTCCAGACAATTGGACGGGCACCGAGCCATCGGCACTGTAGCCATAGCCCGCAACCTTCATGTTTTCGTCCGTTCCACAGATTGCAACAAAGCCGCTGCCGTCAGACAAAGCCACAACCATGCTGTTGCTGCTTCTGCAAACAATGTTCAGGTCACTTGCGCTGGCAGTCTGCACACCATTCCCGCTATTCACGAAACTGCGGCTCTTGTAGCCACCTGCACCGCCATAGCTGTCGCTAAAAAACTTTGAGACGAAGTCCAAGACTACGCCGTCCGTCAAAGTCTGACCAAAAGAACCGCACCACAATACCAGCGACACGACAACGACAAACAGGTGTTTCATATCTGCGAAATTACTAAAAAAGGCAACATTTGCAGGGCGCAAAGCGGAGATTTCCACAAAAATCCAAATTTTCTTTCCAAATGTCTTTGGGGAACAAAAAAAAAGCACTACTTTTGCATCGCATTTGAGAAACAAAGCAACTATGCGTCCTTAGCTCAGTTGGTAGAGCAATTGACTCTTAATCAATGGGTCCAGGGTTCGAGCCCCTGAGGGCGTACTACAAAAAAGGCTTCCTTAACCGGAAGCCTTTTTTGTTTTATATTGTTACTAGCTCAGTAATGGTTTTGCCACATTATTGACAGCGGCACTAAAACTACACGGTCAAAACCAGACCATCGTAGGCAAAACGTACGTTGTCGGGCAGCAAGGAGGGAGACTCCGAATGGAGTCCTGCAGAATGGGCAAGATGAGTCAAGAAAGCCTTACCTGGTTTAAGTTGGGATATGAGTTCGATCGCCTCGCCAATGCTCTGGTGTGTTGGGTGAGGTGTTTTGCGCAGGGCGTTGACAACCAAGACATCAAGTCCCTTGAGGCGGTCGAATGTCTCAAACGGCATCTGACTCATGTCTGTGACATACGCAAATTTCCCTATGCGAAAACCTATTATGGGCAGTTTGCCGTGCATCACTCTTAGAGGCTCTACCAGCACACCGTGAATGCGCAACGGCTCATAGGGATTCACCGCGTTTAGCCGCAGTGAAGGCGCTGAGGGATATTTTCCCGGTCCGAAGCAATACGGCAGACGTTCCTCCAGATGTTTTATTACCATCGGCTCGCCATAGATGTCAATGTCGTTGAACACGCAAAAAGGGCGGAGGTCGTCAATTCCGCCCACGTGGTCGTAGTGCTCATGGGTAACTAGGACGGCGTGGATGGGACCGTAGGCCACTCCAAGCATCTGCTGCCTGAAATCGGGACCGCAGTCAATCAGTATGCGCGTAGTACCGGTTTGGGGAGACAAGGGCTGACTGTCTTTGTCGGCGCGGTAGTGCGGCTGAGCACTCTCAACAGCACTCGTGTCGCCACAATCGTCAAACTCCAGAAGGACGCTTGAGCGCAGTCTCTTGTCGCGCACGTCCGACGACCTGCACACTTCGCACCCGCACCCCACCACGGGGACTCCGTTTGAAGTGCCAGTGCCAAGAAAAGTCAGTTTCATCACACCGCTTAAATCCAGATTACTTCGGACTTCAGCGAAATGCCGAATTTATCCATGACGTCAGAGCGCACTGCGTCTGCCAACCCCACTATGTCTTGCGGAACGGCTCCTCCCATGTTGACCAGCACAAGAGCCTGCTTGCTGTATACCGCCGCACGCCCCAAGCTCTTGCCTTTCCAACCGCATTGTTCTATGAGCCACCCGGCAGGTATCTTCACACCGTTTGGCATAGAATAATGAGGAATTGTGGGATAGTCTTTGAGCAGCCTTTCGTATACCGTCTTGTCAACAACGGGGTTCATAAAGAAACTGCCGGCATTGCCCAGCGTTGTCGGGTCAGGCAGCTTGCTCCCCCTCAGCTCTAATATCGCCTTACGCAAGTCGGTGGCATTGATGTTGCCAGAAGCATAGTCTGCCAGAGTGTGGTAAGTAAGGTTTGGAGTGAAGTCGAGCGACAATCGCAGAGTCACGTGTGTCACAGCATACTGACCTTTCCACTCCCCCTTGAATTTGCTCATGCGATAACCGAAGCCGCAGTCTTCTGCAGAAAATTCGTGCACCTCACCATCTGCAAGCGACACCGCCTCCACTGACTCCACGAAATCCTTGACCTCCGCTCCGTAGGCGCCTATGTTCTGCACTACGGCTGCGCCGACCTCCGACGGGATGCCCGAGAGATTCTCCAGTCCGAAATACCCGCGCCGCAAGGTGCTTTCTACCACGCGGTCCCATGTCATCATGGCTCCCAGTCGCAGATGCACGCTGTGGCCGTCTACCTTTGTCACTTCAAAGCCCTTGATTGCGCTGTGTATCACAGTGCCGTCATAATCCTTTGTAAACAGCAGGTTGTTGCCGCCGCCTATGTGGAGCAGGGCTTCGTTTTTGTCGTGGGTATGCAGATAGTACTGGAGCTCGTGCACGCTGTCGTATTCCACAAACTTTTTGGCCTTCACGTCAAGTCCGAAGGAGTTGTGGTGCAGCAGCGAATAGTCGGTTGAGATCTTCATGGCTATTTGTTTTTAACGGTTTCTGTGTGTTGTCTACAAGTTTTCCACCTTACACAGCAGCCACTTGCCAGAAGTCTTGTGAAAATGCAGACGGCTGGCAAAGCCCGACGAGGGAGACTCGACCGACACCACGCGCTCGTCGCCGCCCAAGTCCTGGCCAAAATCCAGATTGGAGAACTGAGTGGTTGGCAGTTCCGGAATCAATGTTTCGTTCCACTGCGAGATGTTTATTTTCTTGCCTTTCACCATCTTCACGTCAAACTCATCGTCATAGTCAGGGTCAATGCCGTCGTAGATGATGGTCTCGGCTATGTGGTCCATCTGGTATTCCTTGTCTGAAACAAACTTGGAATAGAAGCCGATGAACCCGTTGTCAGCGTCTTTGTCTATTGGGCTCTCCTCTATCGAGGTAAGCATCCACTTGTCGTCAATCTTCTCAAAGCAATATTTGCTCTCAGTGTCCTGGCCAGTGTCGTACCACTGCACATTCACCTTCTTGACAGCCTTGTCAGTTTCGAGCCTCAAAGACTTGATGTTTGGGAAAAACACCGTATAGATGTCGGAATTGTAGTAGAGTTTCGAGAAGTGCCACTCCTTGGCGGTCACCGTCTGGCGCTGTCCGTTGACCGTACACGGCAGGGGGAACTTGACCCTTGACTTCTGGTATGAGCTGTTTTGGCAGAACGACGAGATGAAGTCGTAGAACACCCCGTCGGCAGCCTTGGGTACTTTGGTCTGGGCGGCGATGGGGTCTTCCTTGTCAACGGGAGTCGGAACAATGGTGTCGACAACGCTGTCTATCGTGTCCGCGCCATTGTCGCTGTCACCGGCTTTGCCTCCTCCACACGAGGATATCAGCGCGAGCAAAATGCAGGGAACCAACAGTTTTTTCATGACAAAACGATTAGGAGCGCACCGATTCAAACTCTTCAATTTTCTGCCTGTTTTCAAGCAGAAAATCTATGTCGTCTAGAGCGTGCATCAAACAATATTTCTTGTAGCCGTTTATGCTGAACTGCTCCGAGTGCCCAGTGGCCACATTTGTCACTGTCTGCGAAGGCAGGTCAATTTTGACTTGCGCTTGGGTATTGGCGGCAACCGTCTCAAACAGTTCCCTTTGGAACTCTTCCGTCACCACCACTGGCAGAACAAAGCAGTTGAGCAGGTTGTTGCGGTGGATGTCGGCAAACGACGAACTTATCACTGCCCTCACGCCATAGCCGGCTATCGCCCAGGCGGCATGTTCGCGGCTAGAGCCCGAGCCCCAGTTCTTGCCGGCAATGATGATTTCGTGGACACCCTCGTGCGGGAGTTCGCTGAAGTTGGGCTTGTTGAGCACAAAGTCGCCTATTGGCTTGCCGTTGCTGTCATAGCGCAGGTCGTGCATGAAGGCGTCACCGAAAAACTTGGGGTCGCGCGTCGTCGAAGCCAGATAGCGCGCTGGGATAATCAGGTCGGTGTTGCAGTTGTCAATGGCTATAGGGATACAGGTGCTCTGTATTGTTTCGAATTTCTGTTTGTTCATGTCCTTACATTATCTTACGGGGGTCTGTAATTTTTCCTGTCACCGCAGCGGCAGCCACTACCAGCGGCGACGCGAGTATGGTGCGGGCGCCTGGACCCTGACGACCCACAAAGTTGCGGTTGCTGGTACTGATGCTGAGCTTGCCCGCCGGCACTTTGTCGGGATTCATCGCCAGACAAGCGGAGCACGAGGGCAGGCGCAGTTCAAAGCCTGCGTCTTCAAGAATCTTGTCTATGCCTTCATCCTTAATCTGCTGCCTGACGCTCCAGCTGCCTGGCACGAGCCACGCCACCACGTTGTCGGCTTTCCTGCGGCCTTTCACAACTGACGCAAAAGCGCGGAAATCCTCTATGCGGCCATTGGTGCACGCACCGAGGAAGCAGTAGTCCACGGACTTGCCCTCAAGCTTTTCGCCCGGCTCGAACTGCATATATTCCAGCTGCGACAAGAAGCCAGGCCTGTCGGCTTCGGCGATGCTCTCCAGCGTGGGGATAGCCTCGTCGATGGCTATGCCGGCACCGGGGTTTGTTCCGTATGTGATGCGGGGCTTGATGTCGGCAGCATCGAATGTCACCTCTTTGTCAAACACAGCGTCGTCGTCGCTGCGCAGCGTCTTCCATTTCTCCACGGCGGCATCCCAGTCCTTCCCCTTGGGGGCGTATTCCCTACCCTTCAGGTATTCGAAGGTGATTTCATCGGGAGCTATGATGCCGGCGCGGCTGCCCATCTCTATCGACAGGTTTGACAGCGTCAGTCTGCCCTCCATCGACATGGAACGAATGGCACTGCCCGCATACTCTACGGCATAGCCGGTGGCGCCGGCGGTGGTAAGCCGCGACATGATGTAGAGCGCCACGTCCTTGGCGGTGACTCCCGCCTGCAGCTCGCCCTCTATGTTGATGCGCATTGATTTTGGTTTTTGCTGCAATATGCACTGCGAGGCGAGCACTTGGGCCACTTCAGAGGTGCCAATACCCATCGCCAACGCTCCCACCGCACCGTGAGTGCTGGTGTGGGAGTCTCCGCACACTATCGTCATGCCGGGCAGCGAAAGTCCCTTCTCGGGGCCTACCACGTGGATAATGCCGTTGTCCTTGCTGCCCATGTCGAAGTGGGTGATGCCAAACTCCTGGCAGTTCTTCTTGAGCGTCTCGACTTGCTTGCGCCCTACCGGGTCGTCGATGTGGTCCTGCTGGTCAGACGGGGTGTTGTGGTCAGGCATAGCGAAAATCTGCTTGGCGCGAAACGCCGGAATGCCCTTGTCCCTCAGCGTGTCGAACGCCTGCGGACTCGTCACCTCGTGTACAAACAAGCGGTCTATATACAGCTGCGCAGGACCGTCATCCACGTTCTGCACAACGTGGGAATCCCATATCTTGTCGAATAATGTATTCATCCTTTGAATTTGTTAATACAATCTATGTACGCCTCTACCGAAGCCGTCACGATGTCTGTGTTGGCTCCGAAACCGTAGTAGACGTGTCCGTTGTGCTCCACCTGCATGTGCACCTTGCCCATGTCGTCCGACCCCTTGCTGATTGCCTGAATGGTGAATTCCTTGAGGGTCATCTCGCGCTTTATGATGTTTTTGAGAGCCTTGATGGCAGCGTCAACAGGACCGTTGCCGGTTGCGGCAGCCTCAAACTTCTCGTTGGAGATCATCAAGCCGATGCTTGCCACAGACCTCACGCCCATGCCGGTGGTAACCTGCAGATAGTCGAGCTTCACGTTGTTGGTAGCCGTGCGGTCAGCTCCTGCCAGCACGAGCACATCGTCGTCGGTCACCTCCTTCTTGCGGTCGGCGAGTTTCAGGAACTCCTCATATACTTTGTCGAGCTTGGCTTCGTCAATGTCCACGCCGTTGATATGGAGGCGGTACTTCAGGGCGGCACGTCCGCTGCGAGCGGTGAGCACTATGGCGTTGTCGTCTATGCCCACGGTCTTGGGGTCCATAATCTCATAGGTAGCGGCGTTCTTGAGCACTCCGTCCTGATGGATGCCGCTTGAGTGTGCGAAGGCGTTTCTTCCCACGATGGCCTTGTTGGGCTGCACAGGCATGTTCATCAGCGAACTTACCATTCGGCTGGTTGGATAAATCTTGGTGGTGTTGATGTTGGTGTCGATGCCGAGGTCGGGGTGGGTCTTGAAAATCATGGCGATTTCCTCAAGCGACGTGTTGCCGGCACGCTCGCCTATGCCGTTGATGGTCACCTCCACCTGGCGCGCTCCGCCCAGCACACCGGCTACGGTGTTTGCCGTGGCCATGCCCAGGTCGTTGTGGCAGTGGGTAGACAGGATGCTCTTGCCGGCGGCAAAGGCGTCCACATGTTCGTAGAGGTATTTTATCTTCTCATTATACTCGTTGGGGAGGCGGAAGCCGGTGGTGTCAGGAATGTTGCACACCGTGGCACCGGCCTTGGTCACCGCGTCAATCACGCGGGCGAGATACTCATTGTCGGTGCGGCCCGCGTCTTCAGCGTAGAACTCCACGTCCTCCACATAGCGCTTGGCATACTTCACCGCCGCGACAGCGCGCTCGATTATCTCCTCTGGGGTGGAGTTGAACTTATACTTGATGTGCGAGGGCGATGTGCCTATGCCTGTATGGATGCGCTTGCGCTTGGCATACTTCAGGGCGTCGGCAGCCACGTCGATATCTTTCTCCACCGCACGCGTCAGCGCACAGATGGTAGGCCACGTCACGGCCTTGCTGATTTCTATCACACTGTTGAAGTCACCGGGACTCGAAACGGGGAAACCCGCCTCGATGACGTCCACGCCAAGCGCCTCAAGCTGCTTGGCCACCTGAATTTTCTCCACTGTGTTCAATTGGCACCCGGGCACCTGCTCACCATCTCGAAGAGTGGTGTCGAAAATGTAAAGTCTGTCGCTCATACTATTCTGTAATTATATTTTTCCATTGTAAAAAAAAACCCTTCGCACTCATCGGCTCAGAGTGAGAAAGGCTTCCATACATGCGCAGCGGCAATCAGGCACGCACACGGCTTCCGCCTCTCTCACGGAGTAGCAGAAGGTTACGCAGTCGTAGATTTGCCATTAACGCACGCATATCATTATTATTTGTTAACCAATGCAAAATTACACATTTCTGCAACAAGACGAAAAAAAACAAATCGTTTTTTGACGCTTGGCAGATTTTTAGCCCCCAAGCGCCGTTCCGCGCAGGCTCTCACCCCCAATTTGCCACTGGGGATTACAACTGACAGATTTGCGCCTTGTGCGGCTTAGCTACTTGGCGAGCTGCACAAGGCGGCTCACCATCTTGCCAAGCACGTCAAACTCTATGTTTACCACACTGCCCTGACGGAACGTGTGGAAGTTGGTGTGCTCAAAGGTATAGGGAATGATGTTCACCTGAAAAGTGTCGTCGGTGGGATTGCATACCGTCAGACTCACGCCGTTGACCGTCACGCTGCCCTTGTCTACACAGAAATAGCCCTTCTTGGCAAGTTCGCGGTCAAACTTATACTTGAAGGTAAAAATATAACTGCCCTGGGCGTCCTCTATGCCCACACACTCGGCAGTGGTGTCGACATGACCCTGCACAATGTGGCCGTCCAGACGGCCGTTAATCGGCATGGGGCGCTCCACATTTACCTCGCTGCCCACCTCAAGCAGGCCGATGTTGCTGCGAAGCAGAGTCTCGCGCATGGCGGTGGTGGTATACTCATTGCCGTTGACTGACGTGATGGTCAGGCACACGCCGTTGTGAGCCAGGCTCTGCGACACCGCCAACTCATTGGCAAAGGGACAAGTGAGGGTTATGTCTACATTGTCCTGGTCGTGCTTCACGGACCTCACCACTGCTATTCCTTCTATTATTCCTGAAAACATAATTGCTAATGTGTTTTGATTTGCGTTGCTATATATATAATGTGTTTCGCATTGCTAAATTAGGACTTTTCCGCAACATAGAGCGGGGTCCCGCCCCGCAAACTGCGGATATTTCTCCGAAACAGCTCCAACAAGCGGGAGAATATAGGAAGATTCGGACATATCGGCAATATCGACAAGACGCTTGCCAACAACAAAAACAGCGAACTAGCCAACCGAGTGTTTGGGAAGAACGTCGGCAAACTGACACAGGCGCAATATCGCAGATATTACAGCACGAACGACTCTGCCCGCGAGGCTTTCTTGAAGCGCAAAGCAAACGGACTGAACCTCTCTGACAGGGTGTGGAAATATACCGACCAATTCAAGGAGGAAATCGAGATGGGATTGGACGTAGGCATCCGCAATGGAGTGCCGGCAAACAAGATGACCCGCGACCTCAAGCAATACCTCAGACACCCCGACAAATTATTTCGCCGTGTGCGTGACGAGCATGGACAGTTGCAGCTGTCGAAAGCGGCAAAAGCCTACCATCCCGGACGTGGCGTTTATCGGAGCAGCTACATGAACGCCCGACGACTGGCGGCGACGGAGACAAACATCGCATATCGTTCGGCTGATTACGCCCGTTGGCAAGACCTTGACTTTGTTGTCGGGATAAGGGTTGTCAGAAGCAACAACCACCCCGTGCCCGACATCTGCGATGACCTGAGTGCAGATGTTGGGAGTAAGGCGGTCAAGGGTCAGGGCTGTTACCCCAAGGATTTCAAGTTCACGGGGTGGCATCCTCATTGCCGTTGCCATGCGGAGACAATATTGAAGACGGAGGAGGAAATGATGCGAGACAACGAAAGACTGCTAAGGGGTGAAGAGCCTCTGAAAGAAAGCGTGAATACTGTCACGGGCGTACCTCAGACTTTCAAAGATTGGTTGGAAGACAACAAAGAGAGGGCGAAAAGAAGCACATCAATGCCTTATTTCATCAAGGACAATGAGAAATACTTGCCTGATGGTTACAAAAACTTGTACGCCATGAAAACGCCGTATGAAACGTATGCTGAATATGAAGCCGCCATGAAGTATAACAAGAAGCACGCTTCTTTTTCGCCCGAAATAACGAAGAATAACCGGGATTTGGACCAAGTCCTTCCGGTTATGCAAGGTAAGATAATGAATTTCACAGAGGCCGACCAGCTGAAGTGTAATCCGCATTATTCCGACTTGGACGCTGCGAAAGAGGGATATTGGGGCAACTGTCAGACGTGCACGGTTACTTATGAACTTCGTCGTCGGGGGTTCCCAGTTGAAGCCTTGCCAAATAAAAATTGGGATATATTGTCTTTTTATAGTCAAAATGGGATAGACCAGGACCAACGGTTCCTTAACGCTGACGGGTCGAGGCTTAGAAAGTCACATCCGTTGTATTTGGAGGATTCTATAAAAGCCAAAAAGGGATTTGTCGAAAGTGTCACGCAGGATGTTGGCAGATATGAATTGAACCTTCAATGGAAGAATAAAAACCTTTCTCACGTCATGATTCTTGAAAGGGACAGAAAAAATAATTTGATATGGTTAGACCCGCAGTCAGGTAAACATGGGTCTTCTTCTATGTTTGACGTTTTTTTGGAGGCGGCCATACCGGTAAAAATAAGCGTGCTTCGGATAGATGATAAAATAATCAATCCGAAGTTCGCTAAGCGATTTATAAAAGCGTTAAATTAGAGTAGTTGAAAGGCCTCTTCTCCCCTAATTATTTCAACTGTTTCTCCGTCAAAAAGATAAATAACGGGGAGACCTGTCGCAACAGGTTCTCCGTCTTTATCAATAAAGCCCATTGTGAAAGCGCATTTACCTTTTCGTTTCCCGATGTATTCTACACTGTTCAGCCCGTATCTGTCGGCAATGTCTTGAATGATTTTTGGTACTTTCATTTGTTTTCTCTGATTAAACACGGGTTTTCTCGTAGAATATCCCGTTATAAGTTATTTTTCTCGAATTTCACGCACACGGGCTTTAGGTTTCTCTTTGGTGTAATTAATTATCGCCCGACATAGAGCCGCAATGTCATGGACGCGCCAAGCAACAAGATATAAAAAGCGCCAAAGACGCAGCGGCAGCAGAAACAAGCACTGCAACCAGAGAAATTATCCCCCTCCAATCTGTAGGATTGTGCAGTCTAGGGTTGCTCTCTATATAAGCCTTTCCTTTTGTTGTTAGCCGCGACCTGTGCACTTCGTCGAAGTACTCTTGAAAGATTGCGAGTCCTTTCTCTTGCAGCGTGGCAAGATGGTATAGGTACATGTTAGGCGTAATGTTCCCCGGCGCTTTGTGTTCACCTTGGGCAATGTGCCGAAGTATCATCTTCTCTTCCTTTGTTAGATATATGCGTTCCATAATAGGCTAAGAAATACCAAACCATCCGCACTGCAAAGATAGCAAA
>CAVGQS010000029.1:0-19406 GCA_963631415.1 Lactococcus garvieae
TCAAAAACCGTGACACTACGAAACTTTTTTCACTTCCGGGCCAATTTTTTTTTGCCGGCGGGGTTGCGGAGCGCCATTTAGGAGTTTTTTGTGCGGACTTAAAAAAATTTCGTGCGGACTTAAAAAAATTTCGTGCGGACTTAACGAAAAAATTTCGGGCGAAACGCTGCAACGTTTCGCCTCGAAACGTTGCTTTGTTTCGCCCGAAACGTTGCAGCGTTTCCGCGGAAATTTTTTCGCCAAGTGGCTTTAAAAATTTTTTAAGTCCTACTTTTCAATCGCTCAAGTGCTTCTTAAAAACTCTTAAGTGTGCGCCAGACACAACGCACTGAAACAGAACCAGATACAAAAACCGCAAAATTCACGAATTAAGCGAATGCCGAGGTGGACAGGAACGAGCACACAGGCAACACTGATTTAGAGGTGGACTTTTTTTGAACACGAATCGAATAAAAGCGAATTTTTCTGTGAGTTCTGTGCTTTCTGTGCTTTCTGTGTTCAATTTTTCAATGCAGTGCAGGGGTGTTTTTACAACTTTTTGCCGGGGCGCTCGAGGGTGAGGAGGGTGCGCTTGGCCTCCATGCCGCCGGCAAAGCCAGTCAGGGAGCCGTCGGAGCCGATGACGCGGTGGCAGGGGCAGACGATGGCAAGGGCGTTGGCGCCTATGGCTTGAGCCACCGCCCTGACGCCTCGGGGGTTGCCCACACGGAGCGCCAGGTCCTTGTAGGTGCGGGTCTCGCCAAAGGGTATGTCGAGGAGGGCGCGCCATACGCGGCGCTGGAAGTCGGTGCCCGCAAAGCGCAGCGGGAGGTCAAACGCGGTGCGCCGGCCAGCGAAGTATTCGCTCAGCTGAGCCATGGCGCGGCGGATTACCTCCGACGGCTCGTCGCGCAACTCGGCGCCGAGCAGCCGAATGAGCCGAAGCCTGTTGCAGTCGGCACGGGGCGAACTGCTCCAATCGCAGAGGCACAGTTCGCCGCCGACAGAGCCCAAGACGAGCTGTCCGCAGGGCGAGCCGCAGCGCTGTATGCTGACGACCTGCCCCACCCCGCCCCTCATCGGATGAAGTTGGTGGCTGTCCACTCCTCGCGCTCAGGCATGCCGAACTTCTCCTTGCCCAGCTGGATGCTCTTGACCAGGAACGCCATGTTGCGGCCCAGCTGACGCATGGTCTGCAGGCCCTCGGCGTCTTGGGAGGCTTCGCCCGGCGTGCGGCCGTGAACGCTGTTCCAATATTGCGAGGAGACCACCGGCATGTTGCTGATGGTGAAGTACTTGTTGAGCATGTCGAACGTGGCGGAGGTGCCGCCGCGGCGCGCCACTGCCACAGCCGCCCCTACCTTCATGCTCTTGTCGAAGGCGGCAGAGTAGAAGAGGCGGTCGAGGAACGCCACCAGCGTGCCGGCAGGCGAGGCGTAGTAGACGGGCGAGCCCACGACGATGCCGTCGGCGGTCTCAAACTTCTTGTTGACCTCGTTGACAAGGTCGTCGAAGACGCACTTGCCCTGCTCCTTGCACTTGGCGCAGGCAATGCAGCCGTGTATGTCCTGGTGGCCCACGTGGATAATCTCGGTCTCTATGCCCTCAGCCTCGAGAGTCTTGGCGACCTCGCTGAGCGCGATGAACGTGTTGCCCTCGCTCTTGGGGCTTCCGTTGATAAGCAGAATCTTCATGTTGCGGTAAGTTATGTTAGTCAGTCTTTTGCGAATTAGGTTGCGCAGTATCCTTGTGTTTGCAAAAGTGCGCATTTTTTGATGAAAAACGGCAGCGACGGGCAAAAAAAATCCCACAAGCGGGGGTACCGCTCGTGGGAAAACACTATCTTTGCAACTGACAATATTTTGTCGCTATCCAGAGATTTATGCAGGAAACTAACAATATATTGGCAATACTGGACAACTACCTCCATGACAATCCTGACGAGATAGCCAAGGAGATGGCCAGCGACTTCAGGAGGCGCAGGATAGAGAAAAACCTGACGCGCGAGCAGGTGGCCAAGAAGTCGGGCGTGGCAGTGAGCAACATCACCCGCTTTGAGCAGAAGGGGCTGATTTCGCTCAAAAACCTGCTGGGCATAGCCATGGCGCTGGAATACACGTCCGAAATAAGGCACATCTTCTCGCAGCCCAAATACTCCACCATGGAGGAGCTGCAGCAGATAAAGCGCAATGCCAAGAAGAAAAAAGCGCACAGGTTATGAGGCGGACAGAAATGTTAGTCCGTCGTTAAAGGCGAATTCCCGTTTTTCGCTCTGCAAAGCAACAAAAAAAATGAAATGCACTGCATTTTTCATGTTAATCAGCAAGAAAAATGCAGTGCGTTGCATTTTTCTCTCAAAATTCCATTTTTTTGCAATGCACTGCATTTTTGCGGCGTTATCATATTGCCAACACTGCGCTTTGTCAAGGTCATAGCGGACTAACACGCAAAAACGAAGAGAGGACAAAACCCTCCGTCTTGTCCTTTCGCATCCAATATAATCCTTTTTGTGAACTACAAAAGCGGGCAAGCCGCCCTACCTTATTATATATACGCGCGCGAGGGCGGTCAGCTCAGGGCGGCGGCGAGGCGCTTGATGCCCGACTGCGGGTTTGTCCCTTCGTAGAGAATCTGGTAGACGGTGTTGAGGATGGGCATGTCAACCAGCATGGTGCGGTTGATTTCGTGCATGCACTTGGTGCCGAAGAAGCCCTCCGCCACCATCTCCATCTCCTTTTGTGCGCTCTCCACGCTGTGGTCCTGGCCTATCATGGTGCCGAAGGTGCGGTTGCGCGAAAAGCTGGAATAGCCCGTCACGAGCAGGTCGCCCAGATATACCGAGTCGCAGATGCAGCGCGGCACGGGGTTGACGGCGCTCAAGAAGCGGTCGGTCTCCTGCACTGCGTTGGCGATGAGCACCGACTGGAAGTTGTCGCCGTAGTCCAGTCCGCTGCATATGCCTGCGGCGATGGCATAGACATTCTTGAGCACCGAGGCGTACTCAATGCCGGCAACGTCGCGGCTCGTCTTCGTCTTGATATAGGCGTTGGCCAGGATGCCGGCAAAGGCCGTCGCCTTCTCGGGGTCAGCGCAGCCCACGGTGAGATACGACAGCCGCTCCTGCGCCACCTCTTCGGCGTGGGACGGGCCGCCCAGACACGCCAGGCAGTCATCGGCAACGCCGTGGGCCCTGTGGAAATATTCGGAGCACACAAGGTTTTCGTCGGGCACTATGCCCTTGATGGCCGTCACCACAAACTTGCCAGTAATGGGCGCGGCGAGGTCCTTGAGCAGGTCCTTCAGGTAGGGCGAGGGCGTGACGAACACCAGCGTGTCGTAGTCCTGCACTATCCGGTTGATGTCAGAAGAAAAGAAGATTTCGTTGGTGTCGAACCTAACGCTGGTCAGGTAGGTGGGGTTGTGGCCCAGGCGTCTGAATTCGTCGATGCATTCGTCGCGCCTGATGTGCCACCCTATGTGGTGAGTTTTCTCTACGATGAGTTTGGCGATGGCTGTAGCCCAGCTTCCGCCTCCTATGATAGCAATTTTTCCGCAGTCAAACATTCTTTGTTACGGTATTAGACTTGTCGTTTCCCACTTTGCGGGCTCTGTCCCTGTTTTTCTCCAGAGTCCCCCTTTTGGGCGCTTGCGCCATCTGGCGGCGTGTGCGTCTCAAAACAAAAAGGGGCGACAACTTGGAAAAGCTGTCGCCCCTGTGGAGTGGTGCCACCAGGATTCGAACCGGGGACACACGGATTTTCAGTCCGATGCTCTACCAACTGAGCTATGGCACCATTCACAATTGCGGTGCAAAAGTAGTGAGTATTTCCCGAACCACCAAGGTTTCGGCCAACTTTTTTAGCGAGATTGTCGTTTTTAGCCAAATCTTGGGGCTGCGCGGCGCCTCGGCACAATAAAAACAGCGCAAATTCGTTTAGTTTGCAGCAGTGCGCGCGCCAGCAAACCAGCTGCCGCACGCCAACATCAAAACCCTTATTAGCTATGAAAGACATGAAGCACTTCCCGGGCGACGACGACCGCAAGTGGACCGTGGAGAAATCAGAGTACCTCTTCAACCGCCCCTGGCTCACTGTGAGGCGCGACTCGGTGCGCCTGCCCAACGGCAACACCTGTCCCGAATACTACGTGCTGGAATATCCCGACTGGATCAACGTGGTAGCCATTGACCGCCAGGGCAAGATGCTGCTCGTGAGGCAGTACCGCCACGGACTGCAGGTGACCCGCTACGAGCTGTGCGCCGGAGTGATAGACCCCACCGACGCCACGCCCATGGACGCCGCCAAGCGCGAGCTGCTCGAAGAGACGGGCTACGGCAACGGCACGTGGGAGGAGCTCTGCGTGACGGGGCAGAATCCCGGCTCAGCCAACAACCTCACCCACTCCTTCCTGGCCGTGGGCGTAGAGCCCATCAGCACGCAGCACCTGGAGTCGACCGAAGACATCACCTTCAAGCTCTTTGAGCCCAGCGAGGTGCTCGAGATGCTGAAGAGCGGCTATGTGGTGCAGTCGCTCCACGCCGCCCCCCTTTGGAAGTATTTCTACATGCGCGACATTAAATAAGGTATATGTACACCGACATATTTCTGGACTTCGACGACACCCTCTACGACACGCGCCGCAACGCCCAGCTCGCCCTTGAGGAGCTCTACGGGCAGTTTGGCCTTGAGCGCCACTTCGGCAGCCCGGAGGATTTCTACGTGCCCTACTGGCAGACCAACGACGAGCTGTGGAGGCAGTATGCGCTGGGCCAGATAGAGCGCGACCACCTCATCGTGGAGCGCTTCCGCCGCCCCTTGTCGCTCGGCACACACGCCGACGGCACCCACCTGGCTCCCACGCCCGAGCAGTGCCGCCACATCAGCGACGTGTTCCTTGACCTGTGCAGCAGCAAGCCCGGCCTTATCAGCGGGGCGCGCGAACTCGTGGACTACCTGCGCCGGCGCGGCTACCGCCTGCACATGTGCAGCAACGGCTTCCACGAGGTGCAGTACCGCAAACTCAAGTCGTGCGGACTGGACGGCTGCTTCGACACCGTCATTCTGTCAGAAGACGCAGGCGCCAACAAACCGGCTCCGCAGTTCTTTGACTATGCCGTCAGCACTACCGGAGCCGACCGCGAACGCACCATCATGATTGGCGACAACGCCGCCACCGATATAGGCGGAGCCGCCGCCTACGGCCTCGACACCCTGTTTTTCAACCCCAAAGGCATCAGCGCCGACGTCAAACCCACGTTTGAAGTCAGCGCCCTGAAAGACATCATGACTATTCTTTGAAACTTCCTGCCGCCCCTCCCTAAGGCTTGGGCACATAGAGCAGGAAGTCGTCCATCAATCCGCAATACCATTCCGAATAAGTGCCGTCGGCATTGCGCAGACTGCAGTCGCACTGCTGCGGCGCCCCGACGAGGCCGCGCGACAGCACCATCACCGTGCGCTTGGCAGGCTTGCGCGGCACCGTGCGTATGTCATAGCGCATCTTCGGCCACAGTCCGCACTGCGCGCACTCGCCCACAAACGCCGCGCAGGCGTCGGTTGGCAAAACCACCGACAGCACGCCGTCGGCAGTCAGCAACTCCGCCACTCCAGCCGCCAGTTCGCCGAAGGAGAGCGACGAAGTGTGGCGCGCGAGGCACCTGCCCTGGTCGGGGCACTCCAGGCTGTTGTTGAAATAAGGAGGATTGCACACGATGCTGTCGAATTTCTCATCAGCTACCCTCGCGTCACAGAAATCCTGAAACGCACCCTCGTGCAGGCTCAGCCTGTCGCTCCACGGTGACGCGTCGAAATTGTCGCGCGCGTCAGCTGCCGCATCGGCGTCAATCTCCACAGCCTCCACCCGGGCACCATCGAAGCGCTGCGCCATCATCAGGGCGAGCAGACCCGTGCCGGTGCCAATGTCGAGAATGCGGCTGCCGCCCTCAGCCAGCGCGCCCAGCAGACACCCGTCGGTGCCCACCTTCATGGCAGCCCTGCCCTGGCACACCTCAAAACGCTTGAATCGGAAAGTGTTCATGCTGCAAAAATACTAAGACCGCACGACACCACATCGCCCCCGCACTTGTTTTCAAGGGGCAAGAGTCACAAAATTGCGGGCCGCCTCGCAAAAAGGCTCGTCATGAGGAATAACAAATTTCACATACAGATGCAATTCATTTGCCGTTATTTTCGGATTCTTGCAGATTAATTTACAAATAGTTTCCGTAGTGCCAGCAGGAGTTTCCGTAGTAGTTTCCGTAGTCCTCCAGATTGTCACCTTAAACAGGTTGCACGATTCTTTGGTTGTAGAAGTCGATGGGCTTCCAATACCGAATGTTCGAAAGTGGTAAGCAATACAACTACGCACATTCGGGATAAATTACATAACTTTGCACTTGCTATCGGGCTATGCAAAGAAGCCTGACAGTATTAGAAGACACAACACTCCCCAATACCAATAAAATCATGACAACATCAAGAATTCTCCCTATCCTTTTAGCCGCCCTCGTGGGGCTTGCTTCGTGCAGCAGCAAGGCGGAAGGCCAGAGCCAGGCTGCCGACACAACTGTGGTCAAGCGCATTTACGACATCTACGCCGATGTCTTCAGCCGATACAGCGACGCGCCGGACACGGACCAAGACAACAAGCTCGGCCTCGAAACCCTGTACCTGTCTGCCGAATTTGAAGGCCTTATAGATAAGGTGGGCGACATTGACGAACGGCTGATGGAGCAAGAGGGCGTGCTCGGCATGCTCAACGACCACGACTACTGGATAATGGGACAAGACGTGGACGCCCACCCCCACATCACGTTCGTCTCCGGCAAGTTCGACGGCGACAACAAATACTGCGCAGAAATCATCCTCCACAACTTCAGCGACCAAAAGCTCGGAGTGGACCTCGTCAGCGAATGCGGCAAATGGATGATAGACGACTTCCACACCTACTTCACCGACGACAACAAAAAAGAAACGCGGTCGTCAATGAAACAGAAGATGAAAGAATACATCAGCAAAGAAATGTAGCAATCTCCAGATATGCCGGCACCCAAGAGGCGAACGGCCAACAAGGAGAACACACAACAAGGAGAACACACAACAAGGGGCAAGTTTCCCCAAACCAAAGGCTGAATTCCAAACAAGGAATTCAGCCTTTTTTGTTTACGCACGCTGCAGAGAGAGGGGAAAAGCCACCTCAATTGAAAAAAGTAGGACTTCGGTTCATCAGACAAGCACTTGGCGTCATCTCGCGCGGACTTAAATTTTCCGGACTGTCAGATACAGTTATCCATTTCCGTTGGAAACGGAAAACCGTTTATGTTGGAAAGGTTAACCGTTTCCGCGGAAATGGGAACGCCAGGTGGCTCTCTGATGAAATAAAGTCCGTGTCTGATGAACAGAAGTGCTTCTCTGGTGAAACGAGGTTAGGAGTCGCAAAAAAGTGGAGGTCGCGCGGGGCTGTTTTGTGGTGGCTGGGGCATATCTTTCGTGGCGGAATGATTTAGGCATGCAATATTTGGCAAAGCCCGAAAAAACGTGTACATTTGCTTAATGTTTCACGCGCTGGGCAGCGGTCTGCCCTGCCCCATACATCCTCATGAGAACCACGATACTTGTAGACGCCGCATATCTTGACGGCCTGGCCTTTGACATAACGGTGAATTTCGAGCGCATGCTTGAGCGCCGGGTCAACAAACTCGACTTGAGCCGGTGGGTGGACTACGTGGCTCTGGACGCCGGACTGAGGCCTGGCGACGCTGACGCCGAGGTGCAGGTGGTGATGGTCTATCCGCCGTCTGCCAAGACGCTGAAGAACTGTCTGCCCGCCCGTCTCGACACGGAGCTCAACGCCACCGCCATAAGGACCAATATTGCTGAGTTTCAGTTTGCGTCGTGCTGCGCTGAGGAGGACTTCGTGACGACGGGCGACCTCTACTGCCAGTCGCTGAGCGCTTTGGCCGGCAGCGAAGACGCGCGGCTGATGGTGCTGGTGGCAGACACGGGCGCCTACGCCTCCGAGCTGCGCAGAGCCATAGCCGAGGTGCCGAAGCAGGTGGAGACGATTCTGTTCGCTCCGGACGCCGTGGCGGGATTCAGGTGCCGGCAGGAGATTCTGACCTACTCCATGATGGCCGCCATGAACATCAAGAGCGAGGAGATAATGAAGTGACAGCACACACAGGCACGAACACAACTAACACTAAACAACCCACACATACACAATGATAAAAGTACTTATTATCGGGGCTGGCGGCGTAGCCACCGTAGCCGCGCACAAGGTAGCCAAGAACACTGACGTGTTTGGCGAGATAATGATAGCGAGCCGCACCAAGTCGAAGTGCGACGCGATAGTCAAGGCCATAGGGCGCAAGGACATACGCACGGCTCAGGTAGACGCCGACAACGTGAAGGAACTGACAGCGCTGATGGACGAATTCAAACCCGACCTGGTGATGAACCTGGCGCTGCCCTACCAAGACCTGACCATCATGGAGGCGTGTCTGATGACTGGCTGCAACTATCTCGACACCGCCAACTATGAGCCGAAGGACGAGGCCCACTTTGAGTACTCGTGGCAGTGGGCCTACCGCGAGCGCTTTGAGCAGGCCGGCCTGTGCGCCATACTGGGCTGCGGCTTTGACCCCGGAGTGACCTCCATCTTCACCGCCTATGCCGCCAAGCACCACTTCAAGGAAATCCAATACTTGGACATTGTGGACTGCAACGCCGGCAACCACCACAAGGCGTTTGCCACCAATTTCAACCCCGAAATCAACATACGCGAGATAACGCAGAAGGGACTCTACTACGAAGACGGCAAGTATGTGGAGACGGAGCCCATGGAGATTCACAAGACGCTGAACTACCCCAACATAGGCCCCAAGGAGTCCTACCTGTTGCACCACGAGGAGATAGAGAGCCTGGTCATCAACTACCCCACCATCAAGCGCGCCCGCTTCTGGATGACCTTCGGCCAGCAGTATCTGACCTACCTCGACGTGATTCAGAACATAGGCATGAGCCGCATAGACGAGATAGAATACACCGCGCCCAAGGCCGACGGCACCGGCACGGAGACCGTCAAGATAGTGCCGCTGCAGTTCCTCAAGGCGGTGCTGCCCAATCCGCAGGAGCTGGGCGAGAACTACGACGGCGAGACCTCCATCGGCTGCCGCATCAAGGGCATCGGCAACGACGGCAAGGAGCACACCTACTACGTCTACAACAACTGCTCGCACCAGGCAGCCTATCAGGAGACGGGCATGCAGGGCGTGAGCTACACCACCGGTGTGCCGGCGTGCATAGGCGCGCGCATGTTTGCCCTGGGGCTGTGGAACAAGCCGGGCGTGCACAACGTGGAGGAATTTGATCCCGATCCGTTTATGGAAGAACTAAACAAGCAAGGCCTGCCGTGGCACGAGGTGCACGACTGCGACCTCGAACTATAGGGCCAAGAGGCTGACGGCAGGGATGTTCACAGACTTCGCACTATTGTGTCCAGGCATGCTGGTGAGCGTATGGACGCTCGTCATGCTCATGAAGAAGAAGAGCGCCATACAGCGTCTCCTCACGGTCACCTTGGCGCTGAGCGCTGTCCACATCCTGATGTCGGGCATCTACCTGTCGCCCTCCACGGTGCACCACATAGCCCTCATCAATGTGGTGAGGCAGATAACGGGACCCGTGGTGCTGCCCTTTATAATAATGTATGTGAGGGCGCTGTGCGGCAAGAACGTCATGAACTGGCTCACGCCGGTGTGGTTCGTGCTGGTCACGTCGCAGGCCATAGCCGTCATCCTGTTTGCGGTGCTGATAGGCCAGCCCCACGCCGACCAGTTTATCCACGCCCTGCGCACCGGCGTAGGGCTGGAGCACTTCAGCGGTCCGGTCTACGCCTACTACAAGACCATCTGCGTGGACGGCTACGACACGCTGCTGCTCATACAGATGACCTACGCCACCGTGGCGGCGGCAGTGCTCTACCGCAAGAACCACTACACGCTGCGCGACATCAGGGAGGTGTGGAACCGCCAGTCGGCGCGCATCATGGCGCTGGTGGATCCCGCCATCATCGTGCTGATGTTTGAGTGCGGGGCGATGCGCTTGCTGGGCGACCGCTACCTGGTGGAGCACTACAAGCTGACGGCTATGCTGATGTTCTGCGTGGCAGCCACCGCCCACATCATCTGCTACACCTGCAACATGAAGCGCACCGCGCCCGACGACACCGCCAACGACGACGAGGAGGAACGCCAGCCCGCCGCCCCGCAGCACGACGCGTGCCGCCTGGGCCCCGGCACCACCGTCTACACGCAGATGTGCCAGCGCTTTGACAGACTGATGGAGCAAGACCGCCTGTACCTCTACGCCACCATCACGCTGGACTATGCCGCCCGTAAGATGAACACGAGCAAGTCGGGGCTGTCGGCATTTGTGAGGCAGCGCTACAACATGAGGTTCAAGGAGTACGTCAACCGGCGCCGGGTGGAATACGCCAAGGCCCTGCTGCTCGACAAGCCAGAAGCCATTCTGGAGTATATAGCGGTGCAGAGCGGCTATCTCACCACTTCGGCCTTTTGCCAGAACTTCGTGCAGTATACGGGCATGCCGCCGCGACTGTGGTCGATGAACCAGCAGTACAAAAACAAGAAATCCGAACAGCCCAACTGAGCAAGCAGGGGGCTGAACACATAACACACAACGACCGCCCTATGGCTCACTTACCTATTATAATACAAGACCTCGCCCTGATTCTCGTCTTGGCGGGCATCGTCACGCTGATATTCAAGTGGCTGCGCCAGCCCCTGATATTGGGCTACATAGTGGCGGGCTTCATCTGCGGCCCACACCTGTCGGTCTTCCCCACCGTGGCAGACACAAACAGCGTGAGCACCTGGGCAGACATCGGCGTAATCTTCCTGATGTTTACCCTGGGCCTGGAGTTCAGCTTCAAGAAACTCATCAAGATGGGGCCTGCGCCGTTCATAGCCGCCTGCACCATCATCTTCTGCATGATAGGACTGGGCTCGCTGGCGGGCCACTACTTCGGCTGGAACCGCATGAACAGCCTTTTCCTGGGCGGCATGCTCGCCATGTCGTCGACCACCGTGATATTCAAGGCCCTCGACGACATGGGGCTGCGGCAGCAGCGCTTCGCCTCGTCGGTGCTGGGCGCGCTGGTGGTGGAGGACATACTGGGCATCTTGCTCATGGTGATACTGTCCACCATGGCGGTGAGCAACCAGTTTGAGGGCTCGGAGCTTGTCTACAGCCTGCTGAAGCTGGTGTTTGTGCTGATGCTGTGGTTCATAGTGGGCGTGTTCCTCATTCCCACCCTGCTGCGCAAGGCGCGGTCGCTGATGAGCAGCGAGACGCTGCTGGTGGTGTCGCTGGGGCTTTGCTTCCTGATGGTGGTCATCGCCGTGAGCATGGGCTACAGCGCGGCCTTCGGAGCCTTCATGATGGGCAGCATACTGGCTGAGACCGTCGAGGCGGAGCAGATAAACAATGTAGTGGCGCCGGTGAAGGACCTGTTTGGCGCCATCTTCTTCGTGTCGGTGGGCATGATGGTAGACCCCAACGTGATAGTGGAATACAGGGTGCCCATCACCGTGCTGGTGCTGCTCATAATAGTGGGCCAGGCAATTTTCGGCACCACGGGATTCATTTTGTCGGGGCAGACGCTCAGGGCGTCCATACAGTGCGGCTTCTCAATGGCGCAGATAGGCGAATTCGCTTTCATCATAGCGTCGCTGGGCGTGAGCCTGAAGGTGACGGAGCCCTTCCTCTACCCCGTGGTAGTGGCGGTGTCGGTCATCACCACCTTCCTCACCCCCTACATGATACGCCTGGCGCCCCACGTGGCCAACGCTGTGGAGAACCACATGCCCTCGCGCATCAAGCAGACGCTGCGCTCCGACAGCTATGTGCCCTCCGCCAACAACGAGAGCACGTGGCGACGGCTCATCATGGCCATGGTGAAGCAGACCCTTATCTACTCGGTGCTGAGCATAGCCATGCTGACGCTCAGCCTGTCGTCGCTGCTGCCGCTGAGCCGCCAGTTGTTTGGTCACTGGTACGGCAACGCCGTGTGCGGCGTGGTGACATTCCTCATCCTGTCGCTCTTCGTCAGGGCCATAGTGATGCGCAAGAACCACAGCGACGACTTCCGCGCGCTGTGGAACGAGAACGTCCACAACCGCTTCCCCCTCATCTTCACCATCATAGTGCGCTACCTGATAGCGTCGTCGTTTGTGTTCTATCTCGTCAACTTCCTCTCGCCCTACTCCAGCATACTGCACTGGTTTGTGGCGTTTGCGCTGATGGGCGCCGTGATGATGTCGCACGGCATTCAAACCCGCAGCAAGGGGCTCGAAGACCTCTTTCTGCGCAACCTCAAGAGCCGCGACATGCAAGCCAGACGAAAGGGCGAGGCGGCACCTTCCTACGCCAACAAACTGCTGACCTACGACGTGCACCTCGCCATTGTGCAGATACCCATGAACAGCACCCTGGCTGGCCGCAGCCTGCGCCAGCTCGACCTGGCGCGCAAGACCGGCGTGATGGTGGCTGCCATCGTGAGGAGCGGCCACAGGGTCAATGTGCCGGGAGGCAACGCGCTGCTCTTCCCCGGCGACAAGATACAGATTATAGGGTCTGACTCCAGCATCAAGGCCTTCTGCGAGAAGGTCAACTCGAGCACGTGGCCCGACAACTACACCAAGACCGACGACGACCTGGTGCTGCGCAGCATTGCCGTAGCCGCCGACTCGCCCCTGCGCGACAAGGCGGTGTGCCAGAGCCGGCTGCGCGAAGACTACGGCTGCATGCTCGTGGGCTTTGAGGAAGACAACGGCCACATAGGACTGCCCAAGGCGCAGCGCATCATCAAGGAGGGCGACTGCATCTGGATAGTGGGCGAGAAGGCTGCCATCCACCGCCTGCTGACCGAGGGCAGCGACGCGCAGAAACAAGAACCGACAACACAGACAGTTTCATGAAAAGCATATTCTTCTTGTTCAACAAGGCGGCCGCCGACACGCGCCAGACGCTGCAGAGCCTCTCAGAGCACAAGGCGGTGGACCGCATAGTGGTCTTCGAGCCAGAGGCGCTAGACGGCAGTCAGAGAATTAAGAACGCAGACGGCGTGGAGGTCGTAGCGACCGAGAGCACCACTTTTGACACCAGCACGCTGGAGCGCATCAACGGCTACGGCGCCGACATAGCCATCGTCTACACCAAGACGACGCCGCTCAACATAGGCTACCGCGCACTGCACCGCATGATGGCGGTATGCAGCCAGCAGGACCACTCCGTGGCCTACGCCGACTACTACGAGATAAAGCAGGGCCAGCGCCACAACCACCCGCTCATCGACAGCCAGGAGGGCAGCGTGAGGAACGACTTTGACTACGGCAGCCTGCTCGTGTTCAACAACGCTGGCGGCGGGCAGTTCCGCACCGACGGTCCCTACCGCTACGCCGCGCTCTACGCCGACCTGCTGACACGCACGAAGATACACCTTCCCGAATACCTCTACACTGAGCACGAGAGCGACCTGCGGCTGAGCGGCGAGAAGCAGTTTGACTACGTAAACCCCGCCATGAGCGAAGTGCAGGCAGAGATGGAGCGCGCCTTCACCCGCCACCTGAGCGAACAGGGCGCCCTGCTCACCACCGACATGATCCGCCTCGCCAACCTCGACGTGGCGTTCAAGCGCGAGGCGAGCGTCATCATACCAGTGCGCAACAGGGAGAAGACCATAGCCGACGCCGTGAGGTCGGCTCTGGAGCAGCAGACCAGCTTCAGCTACAACGTGATAGTCATAGACAACCACTCCACCGACCAGACCACCGACATAGTGAGCCGCTTGGCAAAGGAGGACGACCGGGTGGTGCACCTCGTGCCTGGCCGCGAGGACCTGGGCATCGGCGGCTGCTGGGACTACGCCATACGCTCGGAGCACTGCGGCAAGTTTGCCGTGCAGCTCGACTCCGACGACCTCTACAGCTCGCCGCAGACCCTGCAGCGCATAGTCGACAAATTCTATGAGACCAAGGCCGCCATGGTGATAGGCAGCTACAGCCTCGTGGACTTCGACCTCAATCCGCTGCCGCCCGGCCTCATCGACCACAAGGAGTGGACCGACGCCAACGGCCGCAACAACGCCCTGCGCATCAACGGACTCGGAGCGCCGCGCGCCTTCTTCGTGCCGGTGCTGCGCCAGGTGGGCTTCCCCAACACCAGCTACGGCGAGGACTACGCCGTGGGCCTGGCCATCTCGCGCCATTACCGCATAGGGCGCATCTACGACAACCTCTACCTCTGCCGCCGCTGGAACGGCAACTCCGACGCGGCGCTGTCCATAGAGAAGCAAAACGCCAACAACAAATATAAGGACTGGATAAGGACCCGCGAACTACTGGCCCGCAAGGGTCTCCTTAGCCAGCGCTTCGGCGAGCAGGCTGTGAAGCGGCTCTTCCGCGACCAGATGGAGTCGTGGCACGAGACCGCCGAGCGCTTTGAGGCACTCGACACCACGGTGCAGCGCGCGGCGTTCACCACCCAGGCGGGCGCCACTCTCGAGGTGCAGTTCAATCCCGACCGCATACGCTCTACCGGCGCCAAGGTGGACAAGGCAAGCATCGCCGCCCGCAAGTGCTTCCTCTGCCAGGACAACCAGCCCGAGCAGCAGATGCACCTCAGCTACAAGGGCAAATTCCAACTGTGCGTAAACCCCTACCCCATACTCCACAACCACTTCACCCTGCCCCTGATGGCCCACGAGCCACAGGTTCTCAGCCGCCACTACGGCGACCTGGAGGACATAGTGGACGATCTGCCCGAGGGCATGACGGTGTTCTACAACGGCGCGCAGTGCGGCGCTTCGGCTCCCGACCATTTCCACTTCCAGGCAGCCCGCGCCAACGAGATTCCGCTGCAGCGCGACCTGCACAAATACCACTCCACCACTGTTGCCGACGGCATAAAGTTGGTAGACGGCTTCGTCTATCCGCTCTTCGTGGCAGACAGCGCCAAGGCGGCTGAGAGGGTGGTCAGCGCGCTGCCCGTGGTCGACGGCGAGCCGGAGCCGCGTTTCAACATCATTGCGCAGCGCAGTCAGTACATCATCATACCGCGCCGCAAACTGCGCCCCGAGTGCTACTACGCCGAGGGCGATGACAATATGTGCATCAGCCCCGGAGCGGTGGATATGGGCGGCCTCATCATTGCGCCACGCAAGAAAGACTTCGACAGGCTCAACGCCGACATCATCAGCGCCATACTGCAAGAAGTGGCTCTCTCGCCCGACGAACTGGAGCCGGTTGTTGAACAGATAAAAAGCGCCGCCGCCAATGATTAGCGTAGGCATTCTCTCAGCCCCGGCCATCAGCGTGAGCTTCAGCGGCGCCTGGACAGCCGGCAGCGAGCGGCTCAACGAGAGCAGCCTGGTCGTCAGCGCCCCCACGAAGTTCGTGCCGCTCACAGACGACGCCACCTTCACGCTCCACGACGTGGTCATAGGCATCGGCTACCACTGGGAGCGCCGCGAGGACCAGACCTTCCGCGGCACCCTCGACATAATAAAGGAGGGAGACCGCCTCACCGCCGTCAACGTGCTGCCGGTGGAAGACTACTTGGTCTCCGTCATCAGCAGCGAGATGAAGCCCACCGCCCACCTGGAGTTCCTCAAGGCGGCTGCCGTGATAAGCCGCTCGTGGGCTGTAAGGCAAAAACAAAACCGGCTGAAGGAACACCCCGCAGCAGCGATGCCCGACAGCAGCGATGCCGGCATATATATAAGGTGGTTCGACCGCCAGGACCACACCCTCTACGACGTGTGCGCCGACGACCACTGCCAGCGCTACCAGGGCATCATGCGCATCACCAACCCCAACGCCGCCCTGGCAGTCAGCCAGACCGCCCACCAGGTGCTCACCTGCAGCGGCGAAGTGTGCGACTGCCGCTTCTCCAAGTGCTGCGGCGGCATGACGGAAGACTTCGCCACCTGTTGGGAAGACGTGGAGATGCCCTACCTGCGGCCAGTGAGCGACACCGACCCCAACGACGGCCACGTCTTCTGCAACACCAGCGACAAGGCGGTGCTGTCGCAGGTGCTCAACAGCTACGACCTCGAGACCACCGACTTCTACCGCTGGACCGAGGTCTTGACCCAACAGCAGCTGCAAGACTTGCTGAAGCGGAAACTCGGGCGCGACTTCGGACAAATCAAGGCACTGCGCCCCGTGAGGACCGGCCGTAGCGGACGCATCAGCCAACTGCTCATAGAGGGCACCGCCGGCAGCCTCGTCATCGGCAAGGAACTGACCATACGCTCAGCGCTCAGCGAGAGCCACCTCTACAGCTCAGCGTTCACCGTCGAGACCGAGGGCGCCGACGCCAGCGGCATTCCGCAGCGCTTCACTCTCCACGGCAAGGGCTGGGGACACGGAGTGGGACTCTGCCAAATCGGCGCGGCGGTGATGGCCAACGAGGGCTACACCTACAGTCAGATTTTGCAGCACTACTATCCCGGCACCACGCTAACCGCACTACAAGACTAACACCACTGCCGCCGCTGCGCCGCAGACACCAAACATACCGACTACAACAATGACAAAACTCAAGAAGACATCCCCATGGGCCTGGGTGCCCACCCTCTACTTTGCGGAGGGCATCCCCTACCTCATGGTGATGACCATATCTGTGATAATGTACAAGCGCCTGGGCATGGGCAACGACGACATAGCCTTCTACACCAGCTGGCTCTACCTGCCGTGGGTCATCAAGCCGCTGTGGAGCCCGCTGGTCGACATTCTCAAGACCAAGCGCTGGTGGATAGTGATAATGGAGTTTGTGGTGGGAGTCGCGCTCGCCGGCGTGGCGCTGACCATCCAGGCGCCCCACTTCGTGCAGTACACCCTCGCCCTCTTCTGGCTCATGGCGTTCAGCAGCGCCACCCACGACATCGCCGCCGACGGCTTCTACATGATAGGCCTCGACACCAACCAGCAGTCGCTGTTTGTGGGCATTCGCTCCACCTTCTACCGCATCTCCATGATAGCCGGTCAGGGACTCACGCTCATACTGGCAGGCACGCTCGAGACCTCCACGGGCAACATAGCGCAAGCGTGGACGCTCACCATGGCGGCTGTGGCGGTCATGTTCATAGCGCTCTTCGTCTACCACGCCTTCATGTTGCCGCACTCTGAGGAAAAGCCCGCCGCACAGGCCAAGCGCAACTTCCTCAGTGACTTTGTCGTCACCTTCGGCGACTTCTTCAGGCGCAAGGACGTGCTCACCGCCATCGTCTTCATGCTGCTCTACCGCTTCCCCGAAGCCCTGCTCGCCAAGATTTCGCCGCTGTTTCTCGTCGACACAACCGAGGCGGGCGGCCTGGCGCTGTCTACCGAGGCAGTGGGCATCGCCCAAGGCACGGTGGGCGTCATCGGCCTCACGCTGGGCGGCATCCTTGGCGGCATCTGCGCCTCGCGCGGCGGACTCAAGAAGTGGCTGTGGCCCATGGTGTGGGCCATCTCGCTGCCCGACATCGTCTACGTAGTGCTGAGCTGGTGGCACGTCCAGGACATCTGGCTTGTGTCGGCGGCCATCTGCGTCGAGCAGTTCGGCTACGGCTTTGGCTTCACCGCCTATATGCTCTTCATGCTCTACTTCTGCCAGGGCAAGAACCAGACCTCCCACTACGCCATCTGCACCGGCTTCATGGCGCTCAGCATGATGCTGCCCGGCATGTTTGCGGGCAAGCTGCAGGAACTGATGGGCTACACGCCCTTCTTCATCCTCGTCATGGTCTGCACCATGGTCACCTTCGCCGTCAGCGCCTTTGTCAAGATAGACCCAAAATTCGGCATCAAGGACACTGCATCCAAAAAAGAATAACAACACAAAAACCACCAATAGTAATGAAGAACAAACTTTTTGCTTTCATGCCGCTCGTGCTGCTCGTCGCCACACTCCTGTGCTCGTGCAGCGACGACGACAGCGGCAGCTCCACCAAGAGGGGCAACGGCACCACCTACCGCCGCTCAGTACTGATATATCTGGCAGCCCAGAACTCCCTGGGCTATGCCGGCGCGCAGCGGCTCGACTCCATCGAGATAGCCAATGGCGCCAGCCGCCTTACCAACGAGCTCGACAACGTCTTCCTCTTCATCGACGACGCCAAACTGCCGCGCCTCTACTGCATCTACAAGAACGGCAAGAGCACCCGCACCGACAAAGTGCTGACATGGTCCACCGACGTCAACTCCAGCGACCCCGCCACCCTGTGCACCACCCTCGAGTTCATACGCAAGAACTACCCCTCCGAGAGCTACGGCCTCGTGCTGTGGAGCCACGGCAACGGCTGGCTCGCCTCTACCAACGTGGTCAACACCATGACAAAGAGCAGCACCCTGCGCGCATTCGGCGTTGACGTGGGCTCCGACGGCGACATGGAAGACGACAAGACAGCCACCGGCAAGCCGGGCGCGCAGATGGACATCAGCGACATGGCGCAAGCCATAGACAAGAGCGGAGTGCACCTCGACTTCATCTTCTTCGACGCCTGCCTCATGCAGGGCATCGAGGTGGCGTACGAACTCAAGGACGTGACAGACTACGTGGTGGGCAGCGCCATCTCCACCTCGGCCTACGGCGCCTACTACACCAACTTCATTCCCAAGGCGCTCTTCGCCTACCCCGCCAGCGACGCCAACATTGCGCTCCTTGCCAACCAGTACTACTACGACGCAGCCGAAAACCCCGACCTCAAGAAATACTACGGCAGCACCGGCTGCGTCAACTCTGCCATCAAGACCTCAGGGCTAAGGGAACTGGCGCAGACCACCGCTCCGCTCATAGCCAAGACCTTCGCCGGCAAGGCGACGCCCTCGCTCGACCAAATACAGGCATACGTTCCAGTACAGATAGTCAACTCACCCGACTATTTCGACATGGGCAGCGCCATGAAGAACCTCCTCTCCGACTCCGACTACCAGGCGTGGCTTCAGGTGGCCAACAAGTGCGTCATCGCCCACAACGCCTCGTCGTCGTTCATAATGGTCTACCGCAACGACGTGCCGGAGGTAGGACAAATCAGCGACCCCGAGAGCATCCTCGGTGTCTCCATGTTCATACCGCGCACACTATTTTATCGCCAGCCCTACCACGACTACAACGAGCAATTCCACTCCACCCTCTGGTACACCGACGCCGGCTGGAGCGAGACGGGCTGGTAAGCGCAAGAAAGATGTTGAGACAGCAACAGCCAAAAAAAGGCGGAAACACTCATGTTTCCGCCTTTTTTTGTGCCCAAGAATTTTCGCAGTCATTGTCAACGCGTTACGTCTGGCACACACTTAAGAATTTTTTAGAAGCACTTTAGCGATTGAAAAGTAGGACTTAAAAAAATTTTATGCGGACTTA
>CAVGQS010000030.1:0-19294 GCA_963631415.1 Lactococcus garvieae
GTCGTCGTAGGTTACTCCTGCCACAGCTTTGATGCAGAGCGAATTGCCGTCGTCGCTTGTGCTGTTCCAAAAAGAAATAACTGCAGGGTCGTAGTCAGGAGAAATACCGATGTGTTTGTTGTTGATGCTAAGCACTGTAGGGTAGGACTTGTCGCTGTTTGTGCTGGCAACAAATGCCACGGAGTTGGTGGGAGTTCCTTCAACAGCCGCGGTGTAACCATCTTTTACATCGATGAACGCTCCTGCACCTATACTATACAAATAATAGTTGTTGTTGATTTTTTCAAACATGAACTGCTGGTTCTTGTCTGTTGGGTCGGCTGCAATGCCAGACTTGCCGGTAGAAGTAAGTTTGTTGTCGGTGTATATGAACGAACCGCGTCCGTTAGCAGCGGTAATAGTGTAGGCCTGTCCTTCTACGATGTTATCCAATGAAGTGAGACTTCCCGGAACCATTTGCTCAACAGTAAAATACGAACCTTCTCCGTAATTACCGTTCCAATAAGCCACTGCACTGTTTCGGTTGTTCATTTTGTCGTACGTATTGTCGTATGCCTTCATCTGTATGAGGAATGCATCGTCGGTTTTGCTGGGCTTTGCTATATAGTAATATATTACGTCGTTGCCCTGTTCAGTGCCTACTGTGAGTCCACTGCGTAGCTTCATCAAGGGGTATGTGCTGCCGCCAGTGTTGTTGTCGTACGGGTTGTTGCTGTTAGACAATGTGTAGGTGTCTCCCTTGCCGTAGTTAACAATGCGGAAACCGCTAACAGGATTGCCGACGAAAGCGAAAGCAAGGTAATCATTGGTGTAGTCTGCTGAAGACAGTGTGCTGGTCAGACTAAGTTTCGTGGTGGCGTCAGTACCGTCGTAATTGACGTACATGTTGTGAAGTTTCAGACGATACCAAGTGAGATTGCTCCATTCTGTACCTTCTGCGCTGTACTTGAATGGGAATGACGATGAAACAGTCATAGTTATATCGAAAGCTGTACCGTTGTCACTTGCCTGAACTGTTCCAGTGGGGACAGTAGATGTTGCAATTTCAGTATAGTCTGGTGTTGTCGGAGTCGGATAGTTCATACCTGTACATGTTGTTATGCTTTCCGAGAACACTTTCTGGTCACCGATGTTGTAGTTGTAAGTAAATGTGACAGCCTCGCCAAATTCGCCAGCTTCAGCTATCGTTATAATGTTGCCATCATCTTCGGTACTCCAGCTGTTCAGTACGATGTTGCCTTCACCGTTGATGTTAAGCGTATTTGTGCCAGACTTCAACAAAAACGTGCCGCTAGTCGTTGTGCTCTTCGACAAGGTGAATACGTCGCCAAGGTCTTCGCTTTTAAGCGTGGTTGATTTGAGAAATTTCTTAGTTCCTACGTTGAATAGATAATACAAACTTGTGTCGTTAAGTTTGAGTATTGCCCATTGTCCATAAGCGTCCTCTGTACTTGCTTCAGAGTTCTGGCTGGAGCAGATGTCTGCCCCATCAGTATTCGCTACAATTTTACCGCGTTTGGTAGTCAAAGTGTAGCACTTGCTGTTGCTCAAGCTTGAGAGGTCTGTTATTACATCCCCCGTCGTAGCTTCAGCGCTTCCGATGCCTACGAACAGCATAAGCACGGATGCCAGCAATAAATAGAATTGCTTCATAGTTAATAAATTTTTTAGTTAGTTATTAGTAAAATGTTGATTGTAGTGTTCATGGTGGCATTCGCTGCGGCAGTTGCTCTGCCCGCGCAAATCTTTGGAAACCGACATGCAAAAATAGTAACAATTTCTTAACCGACCATTGTTTCTCCGCACTTTTTTCCATTTTTTTCAAAAAATCTCACCTACCACCTCCCGCAGTCCCATCACCCCCATCTTTTTTCCCTATATATAATTTTTCCCTATATATAATAAGGTATAGGAGCCTAACCCAACCCTTCCATGAGGAGCCTAACCCAACCCTTCCCTAAAAGGAAGGGCTATGTGCCCCGGCATTGATTCTCATCCCGAATGTTCGAATGTTCGAAAGCCGCGCCGAAATCCGTGCCTCAAAATAAAAAACGAACACGAATCCCGAATCGAATAAAATATTGCCCTCACCGCAACACGCTTCTTGTTTGTGGTTCCCTCCAGGTATCGCAACATTTGACGGTTCATATGTGCCATTTAAGACAAAATATGTATAAATTACGCGCAGAAATGAGGTTAAGAGGATACATCTCTGAAAAAAAGCGTTATCTTTGCGTCAGCAAGTTGTTGTCTAACATGAAAATACCCGTTCACAAAATAGAAAATTACACCGCTTCATACCTGATGGATGTGAAGACTATACCCGATATCAAAAGGGTAAACTATTTTGTGGATGATACAGTTTCTGTAGATGGTGACGCCCCGAAGAAGTTTATCGGAGTATATGACCATGAACTTTTAGGCAATCGACATAAAGCGAACAGAAAGAATTGGATACGGTATATAGCCAAGACTGGACATAAATGGTATCCAATTGAGTCTATCACTGAGTTAATGCTGAATCGGCTTGGTATAATTTTCGGGTTGAATATGGCAGAATCGAAGATTGCCATGATTGGCGGTCAACTTAGATTCCTAAGTCGTTATTTCCTGCATACGGGCAAGGACGAGCTTGTGCATGGAGCAGAAATATTGGCTGGCTATCTGAACGAATCACCCCACTATGTTGAGGAAGTGGATGAGCTGAAAATGACCCGAGACTTGTTTACACTTCAAGTCATAGAAGAGGCTGTTGCAAATATTTTTCCTCTCCAAAAAGATGAAGTTATGCATGAGCTGTCAAGACTTGTGATATTTGACGCCGTGGTCGGCAACAATGACAGGCACTTCTTTAATTGGGGTGTCATTAGGTCTATTGACAGTAGTTTCCAGCCTTATTTCTCTCCCGTGTATGATACGGCACGAGGTTTGTTTTGGAACTATTCGGAGAGCAAGATAATAGATATTGTTGAGGTGAACAAAACGACAGACAGTCATATCCGGAAATACTGCAAAGATTCCCGGCCAAAAATAGGATGGGAAGGAGCAAAGAATCCCAACCACTTCAACCTCTTCAAACATATTTATGAGAATGAATTCCATATCTCTAAGGATGAAGTAAGGCTACTGCTTGCACCAGACGTGCTGGAACGCATGAAGGCGGAAGTAAGGGAAAACTTCCATTCTCTGATGAGCGTGAATAGAATTGCGCTGATATGTAAATGTTTAGATTACCGTTTTAACGAATTACGAATACTACTATGATAAAGAAAGAAATTTCGCGTCTGTTTTGGTCAGAGAGCCAACAGGATGTGGTGTTGGCCTCAGACAACAATGCAGCGTTCAATATCAATTTGGGCAAATTGTTTGTCGGGACGCTCCTTTATTCTGACGGAATATGGCACTTCAGTTACAGCAATGAGTTCAAGGCTCAAGACCGTATTTTGCCGCTGGCAAATTTCCCTTCTAAGGACAAAGAGTATTCCAGCCGGGAACTGTGGCCGTTTTTTACCTCACGCATACCGAGCAATGCTCAGCTTCAGATAGAGAAAGACAAGCCACGAGAAAGCATCGTGTCGTTGCTGCAAAAGTTCGGACGTCGTACAGTGGCCAACCCCTACGAACTTTGTCCAGTACAGTAGTGCATAAGCCCGCAAGACTCAATCTACATTCGTTCAATTCGCTTTATTCGCGGTTAATAACACATTCACCATTAATGTTATAAATAACCACTCGAATCTCGAATCTCAATGTCGATGTAGTACAATCGCCCCTCATGGACTCAAATCTATCAGTGTTCAAAAATTAAAAACCACGGATTACGCACTCCATTCAGTCTTTATTTGAACACAGAACGCACTGAATACTCTGAATTTTTCGCTTACTTGTTTTTAATATAAACCACGGATAGCACGATCTCACGGATGCGACAGTGGGCGTTTTTTGAACACGAATCTCACGAATTTTTTTTCGCTGAGTTTCAGCGAGTTCTGTGCTTTTTGTGTTCGTTTTTTGTCCACCCCGCATTCGTGAAATTCGTGAGATTCGTGTTCGTTTTTTGTCCACCATTAACCGTCCCCACGTTTTCGCTTGCGAAAACAATATTCGTGTAAATTCGCGTTATTCGTGGTTCTTTTTTGTCCACCTTCGCATCTGTGTTTATCCCAGCTATCCGTGGTTCTTTTTTTTCTCCGCGACCAACTGACTCGGAATTCTGTGTTCAATCGTGTTGCAGCAGGAACTTGTAGACAGGCATTATCTCGATGTCCCCGTCGTCCGTCACCACCGTTTCTTCCTGGTCGCAGGTAACGATTACGCGCTTTTTTGCCTCCAGGAATTTCCCCGCCTTCTGCAAAGCCTCGATTTCGCGCTTCCGCGTCTGGTCGTCAACGAAATGATACGCAACCTGTACAAACAGGCCCTCCTTGGGAACGCAGAAATCCACCTCCACATTCTTGTTGTAGTAGAACAAGTCTTCGCCATATCTCTTGAACAAGTGTATCGCCACCATGTTTTCCAGCAGCTTTGTCTCTGGCTGGAAGAGGAACAGGTTGAGTATGCCGTTGTCGTAGAAGTAGTGCTTCTTTAAGGTCTCCCTCTCCTGTATGCTGTCGGTGAAGCCGCTCACTCCAAAGCACAGATACGACTCGTGCATATAGTCGAGATAGCTGCCAATGGTGTCGCGGGTTATCTTCGTGCCGTTGCCCTGCAGTATGTTTTGCATCCTCTTCACAGCCATCGGCTGCATCACGCTGTCGGCAAGTTTCCTAACCATCAGTCGCAGGCTCTGCTCGTTGCGCACCCCTTTTCTCACCACGATGTCGGAGTGCAATATCTTCTGATACAGCGACTGCAGCCACGACTTCTTGTCCTGCATGTTGAACATCTCTGACAGTCCGCCGTAATAGAAGTAGTCGGAGAACAGTCTCACCACATCAGTGCTGACGGGCGACAGCTCCCAGTGGGGCGTAAGGCTGACGCCGTGAAACTCCAGGTATTCCTCAAACGAAAACGGGAATATCTCCTTAGTGAGATACCTGCCGCCGAGGGTGGAACCGATTTCGCGGCTCAGCATGTGGGCGTTGCTGCCGGTGATGAACACGCGGTATTTCTCGTCTGCCAGCCGGCGCGCAAAGTGCTCCCATCCCTCCACATTCTGTATCTCGTCCAAAAAGACTATCGGGTCATAGCCGAACAGCTCGCGGTAGGACTCAATGATGAGGTGCAGCTCCTCCTTCTTGATGTCCGTGATCCTTTCGTCCTCAAAGTTGACAAACAAGATTTCCTCCTTGCGGTGCCCCTGCCCGAGGAGCCGCTGTATGTGCTGGTAGAGCATATACGATTTTCCCGCACGGCGCATTCCTACCAGCACATAGTTGGCGTTTTCGTCAAAAGAGATGCTCCGCTGTTGCACCTTCACCTTCTCGACAAAATCCTGCTGCCAGAGTATTATTTGCTTGATGATGTTCTTGTCCATAACCCAAATTTTTGAGTGTTACTGCTGCAAAATTAAAGAAAAATCGACACAGGAGGCATAAAACAGTCAAAATATGCCTTGTATGGAAGGCATATTTCGCCTAAAACATGCCTTCTATGGAAGACGCCCTCCGCGTAAATGCAGTGGCTGAAGCCGTCGGAAAGTTGCCCGTGGGGGCACTAAAGAGTTTTTTGTGCGGACTTAAAAAAAAATCGTGCGGACTTAAAAAATTTTCGTGCGGACTTAACGAAAAAATTTCCGCGGAAACGCTGCAACGTTTCGGGCGAAACGTTGCAGCGTTTCCGCGGAAATCTTGCAGCGTTTCCGCGGAGATTTTTTCGCCAAGTGGCTTTAAAAATTTTTTAAGTCCTACTTTTCAATCGCTCAAGTACTACTTAAAAATTCTTTAGTGGGAAATTCAGTGCGTTCTGTGTTCAATAATAAAAAAAGCCCGGAGCACTTGGGGTGTGTGCTTCGGGCTTGGTTATGGTTTGTGTTAGTGGTCTGCTCAGATTTTCTCGAGCAGTTTGGTGACGAACTTGTAGTATTTCTCTACCGAGGGGATGTTGCAGCGCTCGTTGGGGGTGTGGGGGCTGCGCAGGGTGGGACCAAAGCTGACGGCGTCCATGTCGGGGTAGACGGTCTTGATGATGCCGCACTCAAGGCCGGCGTGGCAGACGGTGACGGTGCAGTCTTCGCCGTTGACCTCCTTGTAGACCTCCTGCAGCTTGGCTACCAGCGGGGAGTCGAAGTCGGGCTGCCAGGCGGGGTACTTGCCCTTGTATTCAATGGCGAAGCCGCCCAGTTCGAGGGCGCAGGCCACGGACGAGGCGAGTTCGTCGAGCTTGGTGTCGCAGGAGCTGCGCACGAGCACGTCGGCTTCGCCCTTGCCGTCAGCCACCTTGACGATGCCGAGGTTGCACGAGGTCTCCACTATGCTGGGCATGTGGGGAATGAAGCGGTAGGGACCTACTGCCGTGGCGAGCACTGACTTGGTGATGCCCTGCGCCACTGCGGCTGGCATGGCTCCGGCAGGAGTCTCCGTGGCGGTGGCTGTGATGGTGGGGTTGTCCTCTATGCCGCGGTACTCGGCCTGGTAGGTCTGCTGCCACTTGGCTGCGGTGGCCTTGATGCTGTCCACCTTGTCGGCAAGTGCAGCCACCACGATGTTGCCGCGGCTCGGTATGGCGTTGCGCATGTCGCCGCCGTTCCAGGAGCACAGTGTGCAGCCGGCTTCAAGGAGTTCCTTGGCTATGTTGGCGAGCAGCTTGTTGGCGTTGGCGCGCCCTTCGTTGATCTCCAGTCCGGAGTGGCCGCCCTTGAGTCCCGATACGGCAATCTCCACTGCGGCATAGCCGGCTGGGATGGCTTCGGGCTGGTAGGTCAGTTCGGCAGCCACGTCTACGCCGCTGGCGCTGCCTATCACGAATTCGCCCTCCGTCTCGTTGTCGAGGTTGAGGAGTATTTTGCCCTTCAGTGTGTCGGGGCGCAGGTTGTTGACGCCGTACATGCAGGTCTCCTCGTCGACGGTGAAGATGGCCTCGAGGGGACCGTGGCTGAGCGTGTCGTCTTCAAAGACAGCCATGGCTGTGGCTACGCCTATGCCGTCGTCGGAGCCGAGTGTGGTGCCTTTGGCTTTCACCCACTCGCCGTCGATGTAGGTCTCAATGGGGTCGGTGAGGAAGTTGTGCGTGGAGTCGCCGGTTTTCTGCGGCACCATGTCCATGTGGGCCTCCATGGTGACCATGGGGCGGCCTTCGTAGCCCGGCGAGGCGGGTTTGCGCATGATGATGTTGCCGGCGTTGTCCTTGAAGGACTCGAAGCCGTGCGACTGCGCCCAGCTGAGCAGGTAGTCCTGTATCTTGTCGAGGTGTCCTGAGGGGCGCGGCACTTGTGTGAGGGCGTGGAAATTTTTCCAGATGCCCTGGGGTGAAAGCTGTGTGATGTCCATTGTCTTTGTAGTGTTAGAGTAATGTTGCTACAAAGCTACTAAAAAGTTTCTGCATGGCGCATCAACAGGGTCCACATTTTTGAAAATGCGGCGGCGCTGTGCGTCAGCGGCGGCCGGCTGTGCGGCGGCGCAGCATGAGCATGCCCGCCAGTCCGAGGAGTATGATGGTGAGAGTGTTGAGGGCGTGGACTATGAGGGCGAAGGCGCTGGCGTCGGTCTTGCCCACGCCGTAGAGCACGAGGCTCGTCATGACCACGTAGTGCCAGGGACCGGCGCCGTTTGGCGTGGGTATCACCATCGCGAAAGTTATGATGCTGAACGCCAGCAGCGGGGCTCCTGCGCCAAGGCCAGAGGAGAGGGGGAAGGCGAAGAGCATGAGCCACAAGTTGAGGAGGTTGAAGAAGCTGATGAGGACGGTGTGGAGGACGAAGAGCCAGGGGTGGCGGCAGTGAGCCACCGAGAGGAGCCCGGCCTTGAACTTGGAGAGCGTAGACCTGAGGGTCTCGTTTTTGCGGAACTTCCAGATGCACAACGCCGCCACGGCTGCCGCAAGCGCTGCCACTGCAGCTATCGTAGCCACGTTGCCGCCCGCCGTTTCCGAAACCGACGAGGGCAGGAAGGCGCGCACCTTGTCGCCCTGCGTGCAAAAGACGACAACGAAGAGCGCCAGCAGCGCCAGTGTGTCGGCGATGCGTTCAGCCACCACCGTGCCGATGCTGCCCGAGAAGGTCACGCCGTCGGTCTTGCGCAGCGTGGCGCACCGCGATATTTCGCCTATTCGCGGAATGACCAGGCTGAGCGCAAACGAAGTGAACACGGCTGCCGACAAGTTGCGCAGTCCGCACCTTGCCCCCAGAGGGCTGAGCAGCAGCTGCCACCTCACCGCCCTGGCAAGCTGAGCCATGGCGGCTGCCACCATGCCTGCCGCCACCCACAGCCAGTTGATGTCGTGGGCCAGCGTGTCGCCTACGGCCTGGAAGGGGAAGTCGCGGTACAGGCAGTACATCACCACACCGGCCAGCAAGAGCGATATGGATATTTGGGCAAACCGTTTCAAGGGGCTTATATATATAAGGTAGGGAGGGGCGGCGCTATTTGGCGGGCTTGCGCACGGGCGTGAAGTGGACGGCGAAGATGCCGTAGATGCCCAGCGCCACGAGCAGCAGGGTCTGTACGGAGTGGACCACGAGGGCGAAGTCAAGGGCGTCGTCGGTGCCCAGTCCGTAGAGCACCAGTATGGTCTTGACGGCAAAGTGCCATGCGCCGGCGCCGTTGGGCGTGGGCACGATGACGGCTATGCTGCCGGTGCAGAACGACACAAGGCCAGCCGCCAGTCCTATGTTGCCGGTGAAGTCAAAGCAGTAGAAGGTGAGGTAGTAGTGGAAGAAGTAGCACACCCATATCGCCACCGAATAGAAGATGTAGAGGGGCAGGTTGTGGACTTTCTTGACCGACATGATGCCGGTGAGCAAGCCCTGCATCATGTATTTCACCTTGCGCATTATGGACAGCTTGCGCGCCAGTATTGTGAAGAGCAGCAGGATGCCGACCGTGCATAGCGCCGACACCCACACGCCCGTGCTGGTGAAGCGCGAGAGGGTAGTGCTGATGCTCACGCCCGTCAAGGCGAAGAAGTCGGAGAACTGCTGCCACTGGTAGGCGATGACGCCCGCGCAGAGCAGCATCATGATAATCATGTCGACGGCGCGCTCCGTCACCACTGTGCCCAGCGACTTGGAGAACGACACGCGGTCCTTGCGGGCGAGCACGGCGCAGCGCAGGAACTCGCCGATGCGCGGCACCACCAGGCTGGCTGCGTAGCTGATGTAGATGGCGCAGATGGCCATGTGGGTGCGGCAGCGCTCGCCGATGGGCGTCAGCGACTGCTGCCAGCGCAGGGCCCTGAAGACCTGAGCCAGGATGCCCGGAATGAACGACAAGAGCATCCACTCCCACTTCATGCGCTTGAGCACGTCGTCGATGCGCCCGAAGTCGGAGTTGCGGTACATCCAGTAGAGGATACCGCCGCTCAATACAAAGGGCAGCAGTATCTGCAGTGTCTTCCAGATGGTCTTTTTAGCGTTCATAGTGTGGTGGCTCTTGGCGCCGTAGTGCAATCTGTAGCGGCGGTGCTGTTGCCGCCGCCGCTTACAAGGCACAAAGGTAGTCTTTTTCCCTTACAAATCGTGGGGCAGACGTTCTGAAAATGTCGCGTGGATAAAATTTTGGACTCTTCTCGCTCCAGCGTCAGGCCTAAGCGCAGATTGGGGCGGCTCAACTGGAGACTTTCAGCGTGCAAAATGGGATTTTTCAGCACGACTGCTGCTCAGGCCAGTTGACGAGGCTCAGCTGCCGGGTGGCTCGTGTGAGGGCTGTGTAGAGCCAGCGGTAGTAGGGCAGGTCGACGCCGTCGGGCGGCAGCCACCCCTGGTCTACGTAGACGCTGCTCCACTGGCCGCCCTGCGCCTTGTGGCAGGTGACGGCGTAGGCGTACTTTATCTGTACGGCGTTGAAGTTGGGGTCGAGACGCATTTTCTTGGCGCGCTCCTTCTTGTTGCCTATGTCGGCATAGTCCTCCATGACTCCGTGGTAGATCATGTCGCTCTGTTCACGGGTGAGCGAGGGACTCTCTGAGGTCAGTGCGTCGAGCAGCACTCTCACGTCCATCTCGAAGTCGTCGTAGTCGGGAAACTGCAGCGTGACGTCGGCAAAGTGGAGGCCGTAGAGGTCGTTGTAGCCGGCGATGTGGGTCACTATCGCCACATCGCCGTTGGCGAGGAAATTGACGGGCGGGGCGGCATCCTTGTCTTCGCGCTTCATCTCGGCAGCGCATTGCTCCGCCCAGTAGTAGTTGTTGCGCACAATCATCACGGCGTCGCCCACGGTGAGCGCCTCCTCGCGCCCGAATATCATGTTGCGGATGCCGAGGTTGTAGGCCACCGCCTGCTTGTTGGAGCGCGTGATGACCACCACGTCCTCCGTGCCCAGCCGGCTGTAGTCGTCCTCGAGCCGCTCCACGAGTTCGCCGCCCCTGACGTTGCGAATGTCGCTGAAGGGCGTGAAACTAATCATGGGCGGCGCGCTGGTGTCGCCGCTGGCTATGCAGTGGCGTATGGCAGTGGCGTTGTGGAGAATGCCGCTCTCGGCAGCCTGGCGCATGACTGTGGCGAGCTGGAAGCCCGTGGCGTCGAGTCCCACAGCCCTGAGGCGCGACACCGACAGGGCGGGGCTCTCCTCGTCGCCCACTGGCGGCAGCTGGGCGTTGTCGCCTATGAAGACCAGGCAGCAGCCCAAGCCCCCGTAGACGTAGGTGGTGAGATCGTCGAGAATGCGGCCGGTGCCGAAAGGCGAGAGGGAGTCGGGCGCATTGGATATCATAGACGCCTCGTCGACGAAGAAGACGGCGTTCTTGTGCTTGTTGACGTCGAGGTCGAAGGCAGAGTAGATGTCGCCCGCCTGCTTCTGGCGGTAAATCTCCTTGTGGATGGTGAGCGCGGGGAAGCCGGAGTGGTGTGACAGCACCTTGGCCGCCCTGCCGGTGGGCGCCAGCAGCACCGTCTCGCGCCCAAGCTTGTGCAGCTGCCTGATGACGGCAGCGGTGACGGTGGTCTTGCCCGTGCCGGCATAGCCGCGGAGGATGTAGGCGGAGTAGGGCTGGGGATTGAAGATGAAGGCCGCCAAACGCTTAACCGCCTCCTTCTGAGCCTCGGTGAGCTCAAAAGGAAGCGATTTCTCTATGCTTTTCAGGAAAGTGTCGGCTATCATTTCTTTTCTACAAGGCTGTAGAAATAGAGCATGGTAAGCAGCATGCCCGCCACGAAGCCCACGGCGAGGGTCACCTTGGTGGCGAGCCCCAGGGGCGAGGGCAGGTAGATGTAGTAGAAGACGGTGCCGCAGCCCGATATGAGGGCAGATATGGGCAAGACCTTACGCCAGGCGAAATACTGCGATTTGCTCTTGCCGAAGAGCGGCCTTTGACGGAGGTAGCACACCAGGGCGAAGACCACTTCGAGCAGCACCGCCACCAGGGCGAAGCCTATGGCCAGGCGGGCTATGCCGAGCGCGGTGAACCCCGTGCTTTGGGCTGTCCGCAACACGTTGTACCACGTCAGGAAGAACGCCAGCAGCAGTGCGAACGCTATGTCGCCGCGGTGAATGTACTTGTCCATCGGTCTTGTCTTAGCGCAGTCTTAGAGTCCCGCAAGTTCCACCACCTTGTCCACTGCTGCGTCGAGTCCGGCAGTGTCCTTGCCGCCGGCTGTGGCGAAGTGGGGTGCGCCGCCGCCGCCGCCCTTGATGAGCTTGGCTGCCTCGCGCACGAGGTTGCCGGCGTGGAGCTTATGGCTCTCTATGAGGTCTTTGCTTATGATGACGGTGATGAGCGGCTTGTCTTCATACTTGCTGCCCAGCACGCAGAGGGTTTTCTCCGGTATGGCGTTGATGATCTGGAAGGCGATGTCCTTGACCGTGCTGGCAGGAATCTCGTTCACGATCACCTGCTTAACCAGTCGTATGCCGTCGGGGTTGACAGTGGCGCTCTCTATCATCTTGTCGCGCAGCTTCTGCGCCATCTCTTTCTGCGCCTCTTCGGCCTGCTTGCGCAGATTGGTGTTTTCGGCTATGGTCTTCTCGATGGCTGCCTTGATGTCCTGCTGGCCGAGCATGGCGCGCAGTCCGTTGATTATCTCCTCCATCTGGTATACGCTCTGCTCGGCAGCCTTGCCAGTGATGGCCTCAATGCGGCGCACTCCGGCAGCCACGCTGCTTTCAGACACGATGCGCACCAGCCCGATGCGGCCGGTAGACTTGGCGTGGCAGCCGCCGCAGAACTCAATGCTGTTGCCGAACTTCACCACGCGCACCTTGTCGCCGTACTTCTCGCCAAAGAGTGCCATGGCGCCCATCTTGCGGGCTTCCTCAATGGGCATGTCCCTGAAGTCCTCAAGCGGAATGTCCTGGCGTATGCGCTCGTTGACGATCATCTCCACCTTGCGCAGTTCCTCGTGGGTCACCTTCTGGAAGTGGCTGAAGTCGAAGCGGAGGCTGTCGGGTGTGACCAGCGAGCCCTTCTGCTCCACGTGGTTGCCGAGCACCTCGCGCAGAGCCTGGTCGAGCAGGTGGGTGCACGAGTGGTTGGCCTCCGAGGCGCGGCGGCGCTCCACGTCTACCTGTGCCTTGAACTCCGCCTTGGGGTCGGCGGGCATTTCGAGGGTGAGGTGAACGGGCAGGTTGTTCTCGCGCTTCACGTCGAAGATTTTGACGGTCTGTCCGGGGCTGGTCAGCACGCCGGTGTCGCCCACCTGGCCGCCCATCTCAGCGTAGAAGGGCGTGTGGTCGAGCACCACTTCGTAGTATGCTTTCTTCTTCTGCGCCACGCGGCGGTATTTCAGGATGTGGCAGGTGTGTTCGGTGCAGTCCAGGTAGTGTGTCTGCGTCTCGCCCTGTGCCAGCACCACCCAGTCGGTCGTCTCGGTGGCGGCGGCGTTGCGGGCGCGCTCCTTCTGCTTCTGCATCTCGCTGTTGAAGGCGTCGGTGTCGACCTCCAGTCCGTGCTCGTGGCATATCAGTTCGGTCAGGTCGAGCGGGAAGCCGAAGGTGTCGAAGAGGGTGAAGGCCTGCACTCCGTCTATCACGTTCTTTCCCTGCTCCTTGGTCTCCTTTATGACGTTGTCGAGCAGGTTGATGCCGGTGGCGAGGGTGCGCAGGAAGGAGTCTTCCTCCTCCTTCATCACGCGGCTGATGAGCGTCTTCTGCGCCACCAGTTCGGGGTAGGCGTCGCCCATCTCCTCGATGAGCGTGGGCAGCAGCTTGTACATGAAGGCCTCCTTGAAGCCGAGGAAGGTGTAGCCGTAGCGCACGGCGCGGCGCAGAATGCGTCGGATTACGTAGCCCGCCTTGGCATTGCTGGGCAGCTGGCCGTCGGCTATGGAGAAGGCGATGGCCCTGACGTGGTCGGCGACTACGCGCATCGCCACGTCTTTCTTCTGGTCCTTGCCGTAGGTCTCGCCAGAGAGCTGGCTGATGGCCTTGATGAGCGGCTGGAAGACGTCGGTGTCATAGTTGCTGCGCTTGTTCTGGAGCGCCATGCAGAGGCGCTCGAAGCCCATGCCGGTGTCAATCACCTTGGCGGGCAGCGGTTCGAGCGAGTGGTCGGCCTTGCGGCTGTACTGCATGAAGACGATGTTCCATATCTCTATCACCTGCGGGTTGTCCTTGTTGACGAGCGAGGCTCCCGGCACGGCGGCTTTGTCCTCAGCCGGGCGCAGATCTATGTGTATCTCAGAGCACGGGCCGCAGGGACCGGTGTCGCCCATCTCCCAGAAGTTGTCGTGCTTGTTGCCGTTGATGATGTGGTCTTTGGGCAGATATTGCTCCCAGTATGATGCAGCCTCGTTGTCGCGCTCCAGGCCCTCGTCGGGCGAACCCTCAAAGACGGTGGCGTAGAGGTTGGCGGGGTCGAGCTTGAGCACCGTCACCAGATATTCCCATGCCCACGCTATGGCCTCCTTCTTGAAGTAGTCGCCAAAGCTCCAGTTTCCCAACATCTCAAACATGGTGTGGTGGTAGGTGTCGTGGCCCACTTCCTCCAGGTCGTTGTGCTTGCCGCTGACGCGCAGACACTTCTGCGAGTCGGCCTGGCGGCGGCTCTTGGGAGTGGCGTTGCCCAGGATGATGTCCTTGAACTGGTTCATTCCCGCGTTGGTGAACATGAGCGTGGGGTCGTCCTTCACCACCATGGGTGCTGACGGTACTATGAGGTGTCCCTTCGACTCAAAGAATTTCTTGAAAGACTCGCGAGTCTCTTTTGCTGTCATCATTGCTGTCTTTTTTTTGAATTTGGGCACAAAATTAGCAACAAATCGCTACATTTGCAATTCTTAAGGACAGAAATCCGCACCAATGTTGCGGAAACTCCGCCTTTTGTCAGAAAACCCGAACAACATGGCTCTCAACACTAACAAGGACTTGAAGAAGTATTACTCCATACAGGAGGTGGCAGAGACTTTTGGCGTCAACGAATCGCTGCTGCGCTTTTGGGAGACCGAGTTCCCCCAGCTGTCGCCCAAGAGGGCGGGGCGCGGGGTGCGCCAGTACACCAAGGAAGACATCAAGCTCGTGGGCGTAATCCACGACCTGGTCAAGCGGCGCGGCATGAAACTGTCGGCGGCGCGCGAGGTGCTCAAGCGCAACAAGGACGGAGCCTACCGCCGCAACGAGGCGCTCGACACGCTCAAGGACATCAGGCAGAGGCTCGTAGAACTGCGCTCGCAGCTGGGCGGCATCGTTGAGGGCGAAGAATACAACATAGAGGAACAATGAGCACAGCCCCACAACCCATATCTTTCACTGACAACGCAGCCCAGTGCCTCTCCGCCATACTGCGAGAAGCGGACTGCGACAAAGTCTTCATCCTGGCCGACGAGACGACGCAACGCCTTTGCCTTGGCCGCCTCGAGGGGTGCCAGGAACTTAGCGGCGCCAAGGTCATAGCCATCGGCGCCAGCGACGCGTGCAAAAACGTGGAGTCGCTCGCCAGCGTGTGGCAGGCCCTGGGCGAGGGCGGCGGCAGCCGGCGCTCGCTGCTGGTCAACGTGGGCGGCGGCATGGTGACCGACCTGGGCGGTTTTGCTGCCTCCACCTTCAAGCGCGGCATCAGGTTCGTCAATGTGCCCACCACACTGCTCGCCATGACCGACGCGTCGGTGGGCGGCAAGACGGGCATCAACTTCAACGGACTGAAGAACGAGGTGGGTGTCTTCAGCAATGCGCTGCACGTGGTCATCGACACCAATTTTCTCTCCACCCTCGACGACCGCAACATCAGGTCGGGCTATGCCGAGATGCTCAAGCACGGCCTTATAAGTAATGTAGAGGACTGGGCTGAGCTCCTCAATTTCGACCTCAACAGCCCCGACCTGGCGCAACTCAGCGAGATACTCAGGAAGAACATACTCGTCAAGGAGCGCATAGTGCTCCAGGACCCCCACGAGAGGGGACTGCGCAAGGCGCTCAACGTGGGCCACACCGTGGGCCACGCCTTCGAGAGTTTCGCGCTGGCAGAGGGGCGCCCGGTGCTCCACGGCTACGCTGTGGCGTGGGGCATGGTGTGCGAGCTCTATCTGAGCGTCGCCAAGGCGGGCTTCCCCAAGGACAAGATGCGCCAGACCGTCGAATTCATACGCCACAACTACGGCACGCTCGACTTCGGCTGCAACGACTACGAGCGGCTCTACGCGCTGATGAAGCACGACAAAAAGAACACCCGCGGCTTCATCAACTTCACCCTGCTCGGTGAAATCGGCGACATAAGGCTTGACCAGACCGCTTCACACGACGAAATCTTCGAGGCCCTCGATTTCTTCCGCGAGCAGTTCTGACGCGGCGCCAAACAAAACCAGCCGAACACATACTCCACAAAATACCAAACATACCCATGCCCGAAGCATTGTCGCTAACAGTGCTTCGGGCATTTTTTTTTGTTTGCAGAGTAATTTGGCGCGCCCTAATCGAAAAAGTATGCCGAAAGGGTCTGCCTTTATGTTTTTATTTGTATATTTGCGGCAACAACCTGACGGCACGTGCGCAACTCCGCGCTGGGCCGCCGCAAACCCATACTAATCTAATTTACAGCCTATGAAAGTCTGCAAATACCTGAGAACCGCCGCCTGCCTCATGGCAGCCCTCACGGCTTTGCCGCTGGCAGCGCAGTCCGACAAGCCCGAAGAGGGCAAGGTCTACCTCATCAACCGCAACACCAACACCAGCGCCTACATCCACGAGGCGTCGGGCGCACTGCTCGCCGGCGCCGCCGACAACGCGCAGAAGCAGTACTGGAGATTCATTCCCACCTCCACAGCCGACCACTACTACATTCAGAACGTCACCACCGAGCGCTACATACAGTCCACCGCGCTGCCCATCCAGAACGGCACCTCGCAGCAGGTGACCACCGGCACCGAGCCCGTGGAACTGGAGGTGAAGGCCAACACCACGTCGAGCTTCACCGGCTACTACTACATCTGCAGCGCCGACCAGACCATCGACACGCAGGGCGACAACACGCTGGGTCTCAACTACGAGGCCGCAACGGGCAAGGTCGTGGCCTACTGGATACGCTACAACCGAGGCAACTCCTACTGGGAGTTCCACGAAACGGAATACGACTACCAGGCGCCCGAACCCGACGTGCGCAGCGACTACTCGCGCCAGCTCGGGGTCTACAACCTGCCCTGCGGCACCACCGGAACGGCCTATCTGACCAGCCTCAAGATAGCGGGCGACGCCATTGCCGACGAGGTGGACTACACCGCCACGGCGGCTCCCTCAGCCTGCTTCAATCTCCTGCGCAACGACCGCGCCACGCTGATACCCGGCGCCTCCGCCAACCTCAGCTACTCAGCCTCCGGCATGGACGGCAACTACAAGGTACTGGCATACTTCGACTGGGATGCCGACGGCGTGTTTGAGACCATGCAGACGCTCGGCACTGGCGCCACCGGCAGCCTCGACTTCAGCGTGCCTGACACTGCCAAGCTTGGCAACTCACATATACGCCTGCGCCTGACCGACAACGACCTCTATGAGGTAGAGGAGGGCGTCCACGGCTTTGTCTACGAAATTATGGCGACAGTCGCCCAGGCAGACGCGGCGCAGCGCACTTTGACCGTGTGCTCGTGCGACACCCTGCGCGGCACCGTCTCCTTCGTTGACCCCGCTGGCGAAGTGACCAACGACGGCAAGGGACAGGTGTCGCTCACTGCCGACCGCGGCACCACCGTGCGCATTGAGGCCACGCCCAACGACGACGCCGTCTTCAAGGGCTGGGTGATTGACGGCACCACCGTCTGTGCCGAGAGTTGCTGCGAAATGCCGCTGACGCAAAGCGTGAAAGTCACCGCGCTCTTCTCGCCCAACTACGAGGTGGTGACTGGCGTGAAACCCACTCCGGCCACTGCGGCAGCAGCCTCCGCTGACCACCGGGCGTACAACCTCGCAGGACAGCGCATAGACCCCGAAACACATCGCGGCATCTACATACAGCACGGCAAGAAAAAACTGAAATAACCCCTTAATCCCTATACCATCCGATATGAAAAAATCACTCCTTACCACAGCCGCTCTGGCTCCACTCGCGGCACTGGCGCAACAGGCCGTAACAGAAAAGCCCAACATCATCTTCATTCTCTGCGACGACATGGGCTACGGCGACCTCGCCTGCTACGGACAACCCTATATCCACACCCCCAACATAGACCGCCTCGCCTCTGAGGGCATGCGCTTCACCCAGGCCTATGCCGGCAGTCCCGTCAGCGCACCGTCGCGAGCCACCATCATGACCGGACAACACACGGGCCACACCCACGTGCGCGGCAACCTCGAGTATTGGAAGAACCGCCCCAACGTGACCTACGGCAAGAGCCAAGACCCCGACCGCGTAGGCCAGGAGCCCTACGACGCCAACCACATCATTCTGCCTGAGATAATGAAGAAGAACGGATATGCCACCGGCATGTTCGGCAAGTGGGCGGGCGGCTACGAAGGCTCGGTGTCTACGCCCGACAAGCGCGGAGTGGACGAATACTACGGCTACATCTGCCAGTATATGGCTCACATGTACTACCCCAATTTCCTCAACCGCTACAGCAAGCGGCTGGGCGACACCGAGACGGTGAGAGTGGAACTGACCGAAAACACGCAGTACACCACCGCCAACGACGACTACGCCAACCGCACGCAGTACTCCGGCGACCTGATTCACCGCGAGGCACTCGACTGGATTGACCGCCAGGAGGAGGGACAGCCCTTCTACGGCTTCTTCACCTATACCCTGCCTCACGCCGAGCTCTACCAGCCCAACGACTCCATACTGCAGGCCTACAAGCAGCGCTTCTGCGACGACATCACCTTTGCAGGCGTAGACCGCTACCACGCCAACACCAACATGCACGCGCAGTTCGCCGCCATGATAACGCGCCTCGACGCCTATGTGGGCGAGATAATGCAGCACCTCAAGGACAAGGGGCTCGACAAAAACACACTCGTCATCTTCTCGTCCGACAACGGCCCCCACGAAGAGGGTGGGGCAGACCCCACATTCTTCGGACGCGACGGCAAGCTCAAGGGGCTCAAGCGCTCGTGCAATGAGGGCGGCATACGCATTCCGTTCATAGCCTGGTGGCCAGGCCACGTGCCCGCCGGCACCGTCAACGACCACCAGCTGGCGTTCTACGACATACTGCCCACCTTCTGCGAACTGCTCGGCACCCAGGCCCGCAACTACCTCAACCCCGACGTCTCCGACGACTGCTTCGACGGCATCTCCTTCGCCCCCACGCTTCTGGGCAACGACAAGGAGCAGAAGGACCACGACTTCCTCTACTGGGAGTTCCACGAAACCAACCAGATCGGAGTGCGCCAGGGCAACTGGAAACTCATCTACCGCAACGGCGCCAGCGAGCTATACGACCTTGCCACCGACCTCCACGAAGACAACAATGTGGCGTCGCAATACCCCGAGGTAGTCAACCGCCTCGTACAAATCATCAAGGAGCAACACGTAGAATCATCCCAATTCAAAGTCTCGCTCCCCAACTAACATTCCAAACATCACAGCCGCCTAGCGGCGCCACCACACAACCCGAGGGGGTTGCAAAGACTCAACACCACTTTGCAAACCCCTCTTTTTGTTATTGTCCCTCCCGCTTCTACGTTTGCTTTTGCATGTTACATCTTGCGTTGTTTGTTGCGGAGCGCCATTTAGGAGTTATTTGAAAGCACTTCAAAGTTATAAAGTAGGACTTAAAAAATTTTTGGTAACTATTCAGCGATAGCCACGACCTTGCCTTTCCGCACTCTAAAATAGAGCG
>CAVGQS010000031.1:0-18884 GCA_963631415.1 Lactococcus garvieae
TTAAGTCCTACTTTTCAATCGCTAAAGTACTACTTAAAAATTCTTAAGTGCGCGCAAGACTTAATGTGCTGAAAATGAGACGTACACGAATTGCGCAAATTTTCACGAAAAGGACTTTTTGCGGGTAGGAGGTTCAAGAGGTTGTTCAGGAAGGTTTGCTGGACAAGAAACAAAAAAAGGCCGTTGACTGCGAATGATTATTGGCAGCCAACGGCCTTGGGGTTGTTAGTTGGTTTTCTTATTTGAGAAATGTTTGCCTATGACAGGCAACGAGTGGAGGGGCAAGTCGTGCTTGAGGATGTGGCCTACGAAGAGCAGCACCAGCAGGGTGTTGACGCCCAGGCGCACTGACAGCGGCCAGCCAGGGGGCATGAGCAGCATGACTGCAGTGAACGCCGCCGCTATCGCAACATACACGCCGATGCTCACCAGCGGGTAGCGCACGGGGTATTTGCGCTGGCCTACGAAGTAAGACAGGAGCATAGCGGTGGCATAGCCCGCCACGCCGCCCCAGGCGCAAGCCATGAAGCCGAAGCGGGGAATGAACACAATGTTGAAGGCAATCAAGACAATGCAGCCGGCGCTGGAGAACCACAAGCCCCAGATGGTCTTGTCGATGAGTTTGTACCAGAACGACAGATTGAAATAGACGCCCATGAGTATCTCTGCCGCCATGACGACAGGCACGGCTTTGAGTCCGCCCCAGTAGTCGGGTCCGATGACAAACTTCAGGATGTCGAGGTACGCCACTACAACCAGAAACGCGAGCAGCGTGAAGATGACAAAATACTTCATCGCCTTGGCATAGACCGTCTTGCTGTCGCTGTCGTTGGCCTTGCCAAACACAAAGGGCTCGTAGGCATAGCGGAACGCCTGCGTGATCATTGCCATTATCATGGCTATCTTGACGCACGCGCCGTAGACGCCCAGTTCCACCTCGCCCTGCAGGCCGGGCTTCACGTAGGGATATATTATCTTGTCGGCGGTCTGGTTGAGGATGCCAGCAATGCCAAGCGCCAGCACCGGCCACGAATAGCCGAGCATACGCTTAAGCAATGTTGAGCTGAACGACCATTTCATATGCAGGAACTCAGGAATGAAGAACAGCGTGATCAGTGCCGTGCAGACCAGGTTGATGCTGAAGACGTAGAACACGTCGCTCTTGCCCAGCACCAGGAAGTACCACACGTTGATGCCGATGTTCAGCACGATGAAGAGCAGTTTGAGAGAGGCGAACTTGACCGCCTGCTTCTTGAAGCGGAGGTAGCAGAAGGGCAATGCCTGGATGGCGTCGAGAGCCACGACCGTAGCCATCATGAGAATGTAGGAGTGGCGGTCGGCATAGCCGAGCATCTCGCCTATGGGACCTATGAAGCCAAAGACCAACAAGAGGAACGCAGCAGAGAGGACACCGACCACACTCATCGCCGTAGAGAACACGGTGTCGGGATTTTCGCCCTCCTTGTTGGCGAAGCGGAACAGGGTGGTCTCCATGCCGAAAGTGAGCAGCACGAGTATCAGCGCCGTGTAGGCATAGAGGTTTGTCACCACGCCGTAGCCTCCCGACGAGGCCGATATCTTGGCGGTGTAGAGCGGGACGAGCAGATAGTTCAAGAATCTGCCCACGATGCTGCTCAGCCCGTAGATTGCCGTGTCCTTAACAAGCGTTTTCAGTCCTGCCATATTGTTTCTTTGTTAATTCAGTCGTCATTTGCGCTGCTGGCATACGACACCACATTGGCGCACTTCTCCGCCACGTCCTTGAGGCTTGCGCCGCCTGCAGCCCACGCCGGGCGGTAAGGCTGATAGGACTTGGCATCCATGCCCTCAAGCATGTGAGCGATGAACCAGTCGAGGTCTGCGCTGTCGATGTGGAGCGTCTCGCCTTTCCACTTGGGGTTGACATAGCGGTTGAGATAGTAGTAGCACTTCTGCTGCAAGGTGGTCAGTTCTGCCCCTGGCTCTGATGCCTTGAGGTCAATGATTTGCCGAAACAGTTTGGAGGTGTTTGCGTAGGCCTCCGAGGCTGGGCGGCTGCTGGTGGCCACCTTCCAGTTGTCGATAAGGTTGGCCTGCGAAAAGCCCGTAAGCTCGTAGTCGACGGCCATCTGGTTGCCGCCGGCGGCGGTGCTGTAGTCGTAGCAGCCGAGCAGGCCCTCGAGCAAGAAGGCTACGGTGCCGGTGCGGTCAGCGCCCTGGCGGCAGTTGAAGTAGACCGGGCGCCCGTTCTTCAGTTCGTAGATTATCCACGCCACATCGCTTATGACCGACATGTCCTCGTTGTAGGCTCCGTAGTCCGTCATCGTGTTGTTGTAGTCCATAGTGGGCAATGGTGCTGCACCGGCGCTGTAGGAGTGGAGGCTGCCCTCGCCGCGATACTTTCCGCTGTCGCTCTCTGCGCGAAGGTCAAGCTGCGCCCTGATGCCCAGCCTGTAGAGCTCCTCCTTGCCGGCAGAAGATATTTCGCTCTTGTTGCCGTCCTTGTCGGTGCCACCAAGACTGCCGCCGCGGTAGAGCCAGCCATACTTGACCTTGTTGCCGCCCAAGCCCGTCCAGCCGCCGAGGTCGCGGATGTTGAAGCCGCCGTCAACGGCAATCATGCGCACTTGTCCAGTAGTAACGAAGCAGCCTCTGGAAATGGCGCGCCCACGCGGAGTCAGCACCTCGTAGTAATAGGTCTTGCCCGGCAAGAGATTTGTGAAATGCCACGAGCCCTTGCCGTTTTCAATCGTCGTTTTCCCGATGAAATCGGCCTTTTTGCGGACATTGTCCACGTACAGACGCACTTCCACCTCGTTCGCGATGAAATCGGAGAACACTATGGTTTTACCCACAGGCTGGTCGGGGCGGTAGGAGCGCGGGGCGTCAAAGAACTGCTGAGATATGGAGCAGGTGTCGGTTGAGAACTGGGCGTTTGACAATGCCATGACATAGCGCACAGCCTCGTTCTCTATGTTCAGGGAGTCTTGGTTGCGGTCTTGCCAAGCGAAGACTTCGCGATTACAATCGTTGTCGCTGTCCTTGCATGAAAGCGAGAACGACGATGCGGTCAGCATTACACACAATATTATAGGGTATGATTTCATCGTACAAAATTTATATTCGATAGGATTTGGCACTCCAGCATGCTACAGGCCCTTTTCTCCCCACGACCCGCGGTCAAGATTGCGGTAGCCAACTGCCTCGTTGACGTGAGGGAGCAGGATGTCGGCGCTGTCGGCAAGGTCGGCTATGGTGCGCGCCACCTTCAAGATGCGGTCGTAGGCGCGCGCGGAGAGGTCATACTTAATCATGGCATCGTGCAGGCGCTTGGAGGCAGCGGCATCGAGGCAGGCATACTTGTTGAGCATGTGGGGAGTCATCTGCGCATTGCAGTGTATCCCGGCATATTCCTTGAAGCGCTCAGCCTGGACGGCGCGAGCCTTCATGACCCGCTCACGTATGGCACTGCTCGGCTCGCCGCTGGGCGCGGAATTGAGGGCGTCGAACGGCACGGGCGTAACTTCTACCTGTATGTCGATGCGGTCGAGCAGCGGCCCGCTTATCTTGCCTATGTACTTCTGGATTTGTCCCGGAGAGCAGGTGCAGGAATGAGTGGGGTGATTGTAGTAGCCGCACGGGCATGGGTTCATGCTCGCCACAAGCATGAACGAACAAGGCAGCTCCACGTTGTATTTGGCTCGGGAGATGGATATCTTGCGGTCTTCAAGCGGCTGGCGCATGGTTTCGAGCACGCTCCTTGAGAACTCGGGGAGTTCGTCGAGGAACAGCACGCCGTTGTGGGCAAGGCTTATCTCGCCAGGGCTGAAGTTGGTGCCACCACCGATGAGCGCGACGTCAGAAATCGTGTGGTGCGGACTGCGGAACGGGCGCTGGGCGATGAGCGTGGAATCTTTGTCCAGACGCCCTGCCACGGAGTGGACCTGAGTCGTTTCGAGGCTCTCGCTCAGCGTGAGCGGCGGCAATATTGAGGGGATGCGCTTGGCCATCATAGACTTGCCGCAGCCCGGGCTTCCTATAAGGATTATGTTGTGGCCTCCGGCAGCGGCGACCTCTATGGCCCGCTTCACGTTTTCCTGTCCCTTGACATCGGCAAAATCGTTGTCGTAGACCATCTGCTTCTCGAAGAACACCTTGCGGGTGTCAATGACTGTGGGCTCCAGCCTGCGGGAGCCGTTGAGGAACTCGAACACCTCGGTGACATTGCCTGCGCCATAGACGTTGAGGTTGTTGACCACCGCAGCCTCGCGCACGTTGTCTTTGGGCACAATCAGTCCGACCAGTCCCATCTCGCGGGCTTTTATCGCGATGGGCAAGGCGCCGTGGACGGGGCGCAGCGTGCCGTCGAGTCCCAGTTCGCCGACCATCATGAAGCGCTTGAGGTCGGCACACTCCAGAGCGCCGCTGGCAGCCAGAATGGAGATGGCAAGAGGCAGGTCGTAGGCCGTTCCCTCCTTCTTGATGTCTGCCGGCGCCATATTGATGGTATATTTGCGCCCGGTAGGCATGCCCACGGTGTTTTGCAGAGCAGCCGTAATACGGTCAATGCTCTCCTTGACGGCATTGTCGGGCAATCCCACAAGGGTTGTCTTGATGCCTTTTGAGGCATTTGTTTCCACCTCTACCGGAATTGCCTTGAGCCCATCGAGGGCCGCCGCATATAGCTGTACCAAGTTGCCCATGATTGTCGTGTTCTATTTGTAGACGAGTGTCGTCAGCTGATTTTGTCGGAATATCCTTTGCGCCACGCGCTGCAGATCGTCGGCGGTGATAGCGCGAATCTGATCGCAGAGTTCTTCGACGTTGCGGTGTTTGCCTGTGCGGGCATAGTGGCGCCCCATGGCCAGCGCATAGTTTTCGAAGCTGTCGCCCGAAATCAGAATCTGCCCAACAAACTGCTTTTTGGCCATCGAGAGGCGGTGAGGGCTCATCGGCTTGTCGCAGAGAGCGGAGAGCTCGTTGAGCACAAGGCGCTTGCACTTCTCCACCTTTGACTCGTCGCAGCCGAAGTATACGCTCCAGATGCCAGAGTCTTGGTAGCTGTACATATAGCTGCTGACGGAATAGACCAGACCGTGCTTCTCCCGCAGGCTGACGTTGAGCAAGGAGTTCATGCCGGGGCCTCCAAGTATGTTGCTCAACAAGAACAGCGCCTTCTGGTCCTTGTCGGTGCGGCTGCAGCCGCGGTTGCCTATCAAGACGTGGGCTTGGTGGGTGTTTCGGTCGCACACCCTTTCTTCCGCCACATACTCCGGCAGCGGTTGCTGCGGCTTGACGAGTCCCGGCTTCGCCACAAGGTCTTTGGTGTGTTTGCTTATCAACCGCACGGCCTTGTCAAAGTCTACCTGCCCCAAGATGAACATTGTCACATTGTTGGGCACATAGTAGTTGTTGACGAAGCGAAACGCATCTTGGGTCGTGTATTCCCTCAGGCGGTCTGCCTTGCCAAGGATGTTGCGCCCCAGACTGTGGCCACGGAAAAGCATCTCTTCAAACTCGTCGTATATCAGTTCGGCTGGCGAGTCGTTGTAACTGTCGATTTCATCGACAATAACCTCCACTTCTTTCTCTATCTCGCGCTGCTGATATGTGCTGTGAAACACGATGTCGCTCAGCAGATCCACCGCCCGCGGGAAATCCTCTTTCTGCACAGTGGCATAATAGGCGGTCATCTCCTTGTCGGTGTAGGCGTTGAGGTCGCCGCCCACGTGCTCCAGGCAGTTGCGGACGTGCCACGACTTGCGGCGGTCAGTGCCCTTGAACGTCATGTGCTCGCAAAAATGCGCCATGCCGGAGTCCGCCAATTCCTCATTGCGGGTGCCGGCATGCACGATGTAGCCGCAATACACCACATTGGTGGGCGAAGGCTCGTGTATTACCCTCAGTCCGTTAGGGAACGTATACTCGTGGTACTCTCTCATTGCCTATAGTCTATACATGAACGATAAATAGAAGCTGCGGTTGCGGCCTCCCTGGCGGCTCACCTTCAGCAGCCCCAAGTCTGCATTGACGGACAGATTTATGTGGCGATTGTACTCATAGCCTGCCGCAAAGGTCAAGCCTGCGTCGAAGCGGTGAGCCCCGACTTCATCGCCAAAAGTGTCCTGCTCGTAGTACATGCGCTGGCTACCCCGCTTCTCGGTGTCGCCGCGCACTTCGGTCGTGCCGCCCACACCAACTGCGACATAAGGACCTGCCGACAGCGATATGTAGTGGGGCGACGACAGGTGGATGTAGTAGTTGAAGACCACCGGCACCTGCAGATAGTTGGCGCTGCTCTTCTCGCCCTTCTTGCCAAAAACTTGTTCTCCCGTTTCCTCGTCATAGACAAGAGCCCCGCTGTCGTCGTAGGCGGGCACCGTCTCGTCCGGCATTTTCCACCCCTTGGCGAAGTACAGAAGCCCCGATGAAATCGACCATTTCTGGTTGAATTCATACTCGTAGCCCAGTCCCACACAGAAGGCGCCTATGTCCTTGGTGTGCGCGCTGTAGTGAGAGGTCAAGCCGCCGCCAACCTTCAGCAGGAGGCTCTGTTGAGAGCGGGCCGCAATGCAGGCGGTGATAGCCATAAACAAAAGAACGATTTTCTTCATCAGCATTACTTACTGCGTTTTTTCTTTTTGTCGCCTTCCGGAATCTCAAAGAACTGCTTCCAGTCGTTTTTCTTGTATTTCTTTTCGCCCTTTGAGACAGCGGACTCCGCTTTTGGCTTTGACTTGACCTTAGCCTTGGGACTCGCCTTTGGCTTGGCCTGGACTTTCCGCTTTGCACCAGCGGTATTGGCGTCGGCACGGTCTACAGCCACACCGCGCCCCTTGACGTTGACATGGCGCATGGAGCGCTCGATGATTTCAGCCTGGTTTTCGGGCACTTCAAAAAACGAGAAGTTTGTCATCAGGTCAATGCGCCCGATGGTTACCGGCGTGCTGGTATAGCGGTTTATGATGCCTATGATGTCGCGGGCATAGAAATTGTCGCGCTTGCCAAGCGCGATGAAGAAACGTACGTAGCCAGACTCAGCTTCGCCCCTGGCGCCCGACTTACTGCGGCTCTGGCGGTCCTGAGTGGGTTTGTCGTCGGGTTGCTTGATTTCAGGAGCCTTGGCATAATAGTTGAGGAAACGGCCAAACTCCATCGTCACGAGGCGCTTTATCACGTCTTCTTTGTCGAGCCAATCAAGCTTGCGCATCACCTCAGGCAGGAATGGCGCAATGTCTTCCTCTGACACCTCCACGCGTTCCAACTGGTCTATTACCTTATATAATTGCTTCGTGCAGATATCCTTTGGCGCGGGCAGCGTCTTTGCCTTAAACTGCTTGCCAATTGTGTGCTCTATCTTCCTTATCTTGCCTTTCTCCTTTATGTGGATGATGGATATTGAGGTTCCCTTCTTGCCGGCACGCCCGGTTCGTCCGCTGCGGTGTGTATAGTTCTCAACGTCATCGGGGAGTCCGTAGTTTATGACGTGGGTAAGGTCGTCAACGTCCAGTCCGCGTGCCGCCACGTCGGTAGCCACAAGCAGCTGCAGGTTGTGCTGTCTGAACTTCTGCATCGTGAGGTCGCGCTGCGCCTGCGAGAGGTCTCCGTGCAGAGCCTCGGCGTTGTAGCCGTCCTTTATCAGGGCGTCGGCCACCTCCTGCGTTTCGATGCGGGTGCGGCAGAAGATGATGGCATATACATAAGGATAGAAGTCCACCACCCTCTTCAGCGCAAGGTATTTGTCCTTGGCCTGCACAAGGTAGTACTCGTGGTTCACGTGCTCAGCCCCTTCGTTGCGTGAGCCTACGACGATTTCTTTTGGGTCGTGGAGGTAGTTGGTGGCTATCTTGGCTATCTCCTTGCTCATGGTTGCCGAGAAGAGCTCTGTCTGGTGCTGGCCCGGAACGCCCTCAAGTATGGCGTCAATGCTCTCGCTGAATCCCATGTTGAGCATTTCGTCGGCTTCGTCAAGTACGATGCGCGTCACAGACTTCAGATTGGCCACCTTGCGCTCCATCAAGTCTATAAGCCTGCCTGGAGTAGCCACAATCACGTGGACGCCTCTTTTCAGCGACTTTATCTGGCTCTCGATGCTCGAACCGCCATAGACAGGCAGCACAAACAGCCCTTCTATGTTGCGAGAAAAGTCCTTGAGGTCTTCGGAAATCTGGAGACACAGCTCTCTGGTCGGGCAAAGTATGACTGCCTGCGGCTCCACCCTCGACACGTCAATATTCTGCAGCAGGGGAATGCCGTAGGCCGCCGTCTTTCCGGTGCCCGTCTGTGCCAGCGCTATCGTATCGCGGCTTTCATTGAGCAAAAACGGAATCACGGCCTCTTGTATAGGCATGGGCGAAACGAAGCCCATTTCCTCTATCGCGTCCAGTATCGGTTTGCTTACTCCTAATTCTTCAAATGTCATGTAGTAATGTTTTTAATCTTAATGTTCTGCGCCACAGCAGGGCTGAGCCCCGTCATTTCTTGGCTTTGTAGGCCAAGGCATAAAGGCGCATTTGCTTGAGCATTGACAGCAAGCCGTTGGACCTGGTGGGCGACAAGTGTTCCGTCAACCCGATGTCGTGGATAAAGTAGAGGTCGGCTGCAAGGATTTCCTCTGCGCTGTGTCCCGACAACACTTTGATGAGCAGCGAGATGATTCCTTTCACAATCAGCGCATCGCTCTCAGCCCTGAAATACAGGATTCCGTCTTTTTCGTCACACACCAGCCACACGCGGCTCTGGCACCCGTCAATGAGGTTGCTCTCCGTTTTGTCTTCGTTCGGCAGCGGCTGTTGTTCGTTGCCCATGTCTATGAGCAACTGGTAGCGGTCCATCCAGTCGTCAAGTTCGCTGAACTCTTCTATAATGTTTTCTTGTGCTTCGTTTATTGTCATAAAGTAACAACTTGTTTTACTTTCACATTATTGGCTGCCGCTACATTGTATATATAAGCTGCAGCAATGTCTGCCCCACAGCCTTCAGAGAATTGGGGTCAATATTTTCGGGTGTGTCGTTGACGGTGTGCCATGTCGGGCAGAAACCCGGACGCTGGTTGGGGTAATACGAAATGATGTCGATGGCGGGTATTTGCGCTATGCGGTTAAGCGGGAGGTGATCGTCGGTAATGCCGCCGCCTTCCTCATCAGGGAACGACGAACTGTAGCCGGCTTCGCGGGCTGCTGCCCACACGCGCTCAACCACGGCCGGAGCATAGTATGATGAGAACTGCTCTTTGTAGAACGTGGCTCCCTGGCCTCCCACCATGTCCAGAAGCACAGCAAACTCGATGTCTGTCCTGTGCGGATTGTTAGCCCAATACTGTGAACCGAGGCACCAAGTTGACTCCTCGTCCTCTGTCGTGCCCGCATAGTTCTCGTCCCAGTCTGGCACTCCAGCGTCCTCAGCGTCGAAGCAGACGAAATCCACACCAATGTTGGCTTCCTGGTTCTTCAGTTGGCGCGCCAGCTCTATGAGCACCGCCACACCGCTTGCGCCGTCGTTGGCAGCCATGACGGGTTTCTTATGGTTGCTTTCATCCGGGTCTGCATCTGCCCAGGGACGGCTGTCCCAGTGAGCGCACAGCATTATTCTGAGTTTGGCCTCGGGGTTGGTTGACGCTATAATGTTGCAGCCTTTATATTTGCTTCCGTTATAGAAAGTGAACTCTGCTTCCTGAAAATTTACTTCGCAGCCTTGTGCCTTGAATGCGCTGGCAATATACTGCGCACAGTCATCGTGGGCTTTCGTGCCAAGCACGCGGGCGCCAAAATCGCACTGCTTCAGCAAATAGGACATTGCGCTGTCAGCCGAAAACGACGGCACGCTCATGGAGTCTTGCTGGGCTGCATCGTTTGCGGCCTTACCAGACTTGCACGCTGCCATCATTGCCGCAAGCAGCATCAATACCGAACAAACTGTTATTCTCTTCATTCTTTCTGCATTTACATCTCATTATACAGCCTCGGCGGCGTCTTGCACTTGAGCCATCACTCTCAGGAAATTGCCGCCCCAAAGTTTGGCAATATCGTCTTCCGAATAGCGTGACTTAAGCAGTTGGCGGGTGAAGTTTATCGTCTCTGAAGCATTGGCAAAGCCAGGCACTCCGCCATCGCCGTCAAAGTCCGTCCCTATGCCCACATGGTCTATTCCCATCACGTCCACCGCGTGATTCAGGTGCTCCACGGCATCCAATATAGTGGCCTTGCCGTCAGCCCGCAGAAATCCGTGATAGAGTGTTATCTGCATTACGCCACCATTGTGGCTTAAGGCCTTCATCTGCTCGTCGTCAAGATTGCGAGGGTGGTTGCATATAGCCTTGCAAGAGGCGTGGCTGCATACTATCGGCAGACTGCTGGTAGCCATCGCGTCATAGAAACTGGCAGCGCTGGCATGCGACAGGTCCACCATCATGCCAAGGCGGTTCATCTCCTTCACAACTTTTCGGCCAAACTCGCTCAAGCCGCCATGTTCGCTGCGGGTCTTGACAGCCGAGTCACAGATGTCGTTGTCGCCATTGTGGCAAAGGGTGATATACACTACACCGCGTTTCTTGAACTCTTCCAAATTCTTGAGCTCGCGGCCTATGGCATAACCGTTTTCAATGCCTTTCATGATTGCCAACTTGCCCTGAGCCTTCAGCGCGCGAACTTCTGCCGGTGTTGTCGCCAGTCCTACGCCGTCAACCGAGGCGATGCGGCTGTCAATGCCGTCAAGCAAGGAGTGAGCCTTGAGCGTTGCCTTGCGCAGTGATTCTTCATCGCGCTCTCCCTGCGGCAGATAGGCTGCCATGATAGAAGCGTCAAGTCCTCCATCGCGCATCTTTGTGGCGTCAACCAATATGCGGTCGTCTCTCTTGGAGAAATCAATGTCTTGGTCAAAGAACATCGGGGTGTCGCAGTGCGAGTCGAGCGTGAGAATCCTGCTGTGCAACCGGCGCGCCTCCATGTACTCGCGAGCCTCGCCCACAAGCCATTCAAAAATGCAGCTCATGGGATTGTCCTTATGCACGTAGAAACATTCGGGATGCCACTGCACACCAAGCACCGACTTAAACTCTGTGCTCTCAATAGCCTCAACGACGCCATCAGGGCTCACTGCCGTAACCTTCATTCCGCGTCCGGGGTCCGACACGGCCTGATGATGGAACGAGTTGACTTCCACCGTCTCCGTTCCAAACAGCGTATATAGCGTCGAGTCCTTTTCAATCCTTACAGAATGTGAAGCAAACTGCCGGTCCAAGTCCTGCGAGTGCTTCAGCAGCGGCTTGTCATACATGCCGGAAGTATAGATGTCCTGCACAATCTTGCCTCCTTGCGCTGCAGCCAGCACCTGCACTCCACGGCAAATGCCCAAAACGGGAATCTGCTTGTCGAGGGCACGCCTCATCAGTATCAGTTCCTGCAGATCTCGCTTAGCGCAAATGCTGTGCAAATTCTTCACTGGCTCTTCACCCAGCATCAGCGGATTGATGTCGCCGCCGCCAGAAAACAGCATAGCGTCGACTTTCAGCAAAAAATCGTCAAGGTCTTCCGTCTCTAGCGACGCAGGCAAAATGACAGGCACACCGCCTGCAAGCCTCACGCTTTCGTAGTAGGCTTCTGCCAATTGGCTTCCATATTCGCCAAAATTGGCCGTTATGCCGACTACTGGCTTCTTGCCCGCCAGGTGATTTCGGGAAGTCAGTTCACGATATTTTGTCTGCCAATCCATCACTTTTTCTTTTCTGGCCGCTTGGGGAACCAGCCTTTCTTGACGCGTTCCTTCTGCTCAAAGAGTTCCTTGATTGTCCAAAAACAGCAGAAGGAAAACGCCCCCGCAATGCACGAAAGCAGCACTCCCGTAACAAGCACGCTGACCCCCAGCGCCAATATTCCCAACACGAGGAAAACCCACCAGAAGCGGGTTCCCGTATAGTATTCTGTCCATATCACCACAGGGTGAAACAGCCCTATGATGACAAACACGCTCAGCCCTACAACCAGGCCCAACCACTGCAGTTCCATCCGTGCGGCACTAATCTTTGTCGATTGCTATCGGAAGAGAACGGCTGATGCTCTGTTCCAACGAGATGAGGGTCTCTGTAGATATCACACCCGGAATTTGCTGTATGTGGTTGTTCAGCAAAGTCATGAGGTGGGCGTTGTCATAAGCGTAGAGCTTGATGAGCATCGTGTAGTTGCCCGTTGTGTAGTGGCACTCCACAATTTCGGGAATCTCCTCCAGGCTCCTCACCACGTCGTTATACATGCTTCCCTTCTCCAGGTTGATGCCCACGTAGGTGCAAGTGGAGTATCCTATCATTTTGGGGTTTACTTTGTAGCCCGAACCAAGTATGGCTTTCTTCTCAATGAGTTTCCCTACCCTCTGGTGGACTACCGCACGCGACACTTTGCATATTTCTGCTACGTCCGACAAAGGCACTCTCGCGTCCTTCGAAATAATGCTCAGTATCTTCAAATCCAAGCTGTCTATTTTTACTGCCATGTCATTTTGCTTTTTTAAGTTATCTGGCAAATATAATATTTTTTTCTAATATCTTACGTTTTCTGCCTCTGCTAAAACCATTCCGCGATTGTTCAAGGTATCGTCTTGAATTCATAGCCTTCCGACAACAGCCACTCTATGCTGCGCGGAAGGGCGTCCCACAATTTCGAGGCGCTGCGCAAGGAGTCGTGAAACGTGATTATGCTGCCGGGGCGCGCATAGCGTCTCACGTTTTCAAACACCTCGTCTGCGTTGAGGCGCTTCGAGTAGTCGCGCGTCACCAAGTCCCACATCACCAGCTTGTAGTGGCGCTTCAGAAAATAGTATTGTCTGTGGCGCAGCCAGCCGTGGGGCGGGCGGAACAAGTCGGAGTGTATGTAGGCGTTGGCCTTGTGAATGTTGAGCACGTAGTCCTTCGTGGCGTGCTTTATACCGCCATAGTGGTTGAAGGTGTGGTTGCCCAAGCGATGCCCTCGGCTCTTGACCATCTCAAACACCTCCGGGTATTTGCGCACGTTGTCGCCCACCATAAAGAAGGTGGCCTTGATGCCGTATTTGTCAAGAATATCGAGCACCCGAGGTGTCACTTCCGGAATCGGCCCGTCGTCAAAAGTGAGATAAACAGCCCTTTCTGCGGGATTGATGCGCCACAATGCTTTTGAGTAAAGCAGGCGCATCCACAGAGAGGGCTGTTCTATAATCATGATGTCAGTTGCCGGCTTAGAAACTGTTCAAGTCAACGTTCACGCCTTGGCTGGTAATCTTCCTGTAGTAGCTTTCGAGAACATTGTTGTACTTGTTGGAGAGAGCCTTGTTGCCGGTCTCCTCAAATCCCTGAACAGCCTGTACCAGATTGCGTATGTACTTAGAGCAGTTGTAGGCGCTCATCGCCAGCGGCTTGGACTGCACGTTGACGTACCAGTTGAGGTACTGCTCGGCAGTGCGGGCAAGTATTGTCAGCAGTTCGTCGGCTTTCTTCTTGTTGCCGCACTTAAACCACGAGTGGGCCATGTCTGCGGTGCCGCCCAGGTCGTCGCCGTACGACACGCACGTCTGCGGTATCACCTCGTCGGCCTTCGCCAACACCTTGGCTGCGCGCTTCAAGTCGCCTTTGTCAATAAGGGCCGAGGCCAGTATAGACAGCATGCGGCGGTGTGTCTGACACATGTGGCCCACCGTCTCGTCTATGTAGACATTCGGGTCGGCTACATTGCCGTACTTGAACTTGTTCATCATGTTGTCATACATCTTGTCGACGTCTATGCTCATGCCGTTGCCGAAAGCGTCAAACGGTGTGAAGCGATATGCCAAGCCTTCCTGCACAAGGTTTCTGTCCATGCCGACGTATGCGTCGTGAGGAGCGGTCACCGCCACGTAGAGCGGACGCTCCCAGTTGCAGTTGGCGAGCATCTCAAGCATCATCAGCGACGGCTTGTAGAGCACATTGCGGCCCGCCAGCGAAATGGTGAGATAGTCTGGTATCTGGCCCGTGGAGTCGGCAATGAGCATTCCTGAACGGCGAACGGCATCCTTGTCCACTTTCACAACAATGCTGTCTGTGGGGATTACGTTCATTTCGGGGTCGGTGTTGCGCACCCAGTATTTCAGTATGTTCTTCAGCTCAAACGGATTGTCGCCATACATCTTCTTGGCCTGCTCGGGGTTCTCAGCATAGAACTTCTTGATGTCTTCCTTCATGTCCTGTATGCGCACATACTCGTGCTGGCCCGTGGTATATTCTGCCCTGTTCCACGAAATGGGCACGCGGGGCGAACTGTAGGCTGGACGGCACATCTGGTCTATGTACCAGTCAGTCTGCAGATAGGAGAGGTTGCACACCCTGGCATCCTGGCGCACGCCCTCCGTGTCTTGGTTGTACCAGAGGGGGAAGGTGTCGTTGTCGCCGTTGGTGAAGATGATGGGGTTGCCCTTCTCTTGCAGCGAGTAGAGGTAGTTTTGTCCAAAGTCGCGGCAAGCGTAGCGTCCGCTGCGGTCGTGGTCGTCCCAGTTCTGCGACGCCATCTGTATTGGCACCAGGAGGCAGATCACGCTCACTACCGCTGCCACAGCCACTCCGTCAACTTTCACCTTGCGCAGCCACTCTATGATGGCAGCCACGCCCATGCCAATCCATATCGCAAAGGCATAGAACGAACCTGCGTACGCGTAGTCGCGCTCACGCGGCTGCGATGGGGTCTGGTTGAGGTAGAGCACGATGGCTATGCCGGTCATAAAGAACAGGAAGAACACCACCCAGAACTGCTGGCTGCCCTTCTTGCCGCGGAACGCCTGCCAGAAGAGGCCCAGCAAGCCCAACAAGAGCGGCAGGGCGTAGTACACGTTGTGGCCCTTGTTGTTCTTCAGATCGTCAGGCAACTGGCTCTGGTCGCCAAGGCGGAGGTTGTCAATGAAGCTGATGCCGGTAATCCAGTTGCCGCACTCGGCCTCGCCCACTCCCTGCACGTCGTTCTGACGGCCGCTGAAGTTCCACATGAAGTAACGCCAGTACATGAAGCCCAGCTGATAGGACAGGAAAAACTTTATGTTGTCCCACTGAGACGGAATCTGCACTTTCTGAATCTGTCCGTTGCCCGGATCGTAGTCCACTTCATTATAGCTGATGTCGCCAAGCCACGACTTGTAGGCATCGGCATGGCCGTCTGACCAAATTCTGGGGAACAGCATGTTTTGGGCATACACATATTCGTTCTTGTTGCCCACCTTCTCGTAGGTGTCGCGCTCGCCAGCCGAAGTCTTCTCTTTGCGCTGCCACAGAGCCTTGCCCTCGGTGTGCTTCGGCACCATGCGGTTGGGGTCATCCTCGCTGACCTCCCACTCCAGCTGGGAGTTGAAAGTGGGGCCATACAGCAGCGGAGTGGAACCGTACTGGTCGCGGCTCAGGTAGTCACCCAAGGCGAAGATGTCCTCAGGCGAGTTCTGGTCCATAGGCGGATTGGCGGTAGAGCGAATCACCGTGATGGCGTATGTGGAGTACCCGATCATGAGCATCAGGAAACACAACAGCGAGGTGTTGAGCACACGGCGCAGGTTGGCATAGCCTGAAATCTTCTTCACGAAGAACAGACAAACCACGAGGGCGCCGAGAATCACCAAGCCCAGTACGATGCTGCTGGCACCGTAGCCAAAGAACGGAATGCCCAACAATGCTACTGAGATGATGAAGAACACCTTGGCTCTAGACAAGTCCGCGTCCTTCACACTGAACCACAGCGAGGCGACTACCGTAGCCACCAGCAGTATAAGATAGATTATCAAACCGGTGTTGAACGACATGCCCAAACCGTTGACGAACAGCAACTCAAACCAGCCGCCGACCTTCACAATGCCGGGCACCACGCCGTAGAGTATCACTCCCACCAGCACCATGCTCACGAGCAGAGCCAGCAGAGACCCTTTGACCTGGGCACCGGGCTTGTGGTGATAGTAGTAGATGAGCACTATCGCAGGGATACACAACAGGTTGAGCAGGTGCACGCCTATGCTCACGCCCATAAGGTAGGCTATCAGTATCAGCCAGCGGTCAGAGCCGGGCTTGTCGGCGTTGTCTTCCCATTTCAGAATGAGCCAGAACACCACCGCAGTGAAGAACGAGGAGAAAGCGTACACCTCGCCCTCAACGGCGCTGAACCAGAAGGTGTCGGAGAAGGTGTAAGCCAGCGCTCCCACCACGCCTGAGCCGATGATGGTTATGAGCTGGCGCATGCTCTCCACCTTGCCGTCCTTGCAGATGAGGCGGCGCAGCAGGTGGGTGATAGTCCAAAACAAAAACAAGATGCAGCCTGCGCTCAGCAAGGCAGACATGGTGTTTACCATCTTAGCCACTTGGCTAGGATCGCTAGCGAAATGGCTGAACAAGTTGGCAAACAGCATGAAGAACGGTGCGCCGGGCGGGTGACCTATCTCCATCTTATAGCCTGTAGTGATAAACTCCGGGCAGTCCCAGAAACTTGCTGTCGGCTCAATGGTGGAGCAGTATGTGCACGCCGCCACGGCAAACACAAGCCAGCCCACACAATTGTTGACTAAACTATATTTCTTCATTGCTTATTTAGGTTACAAACAAGGTGCAAAATTACATATACGCGTGCGAACGGCAAAATTTATTCGCATATTTTAATAAGTGCCAGCCTTTTGACGGCGCGCGCTATACCTGCACTTTTAACGGCAGTCACGCTATTGTTTCTTCACAAACAGCAGCGAGGTCTTGTCCAGCCAGGCGGCCAGTATGTTGCGCACAGCGGCATACTCCTCAACGCTGAAAATCTTTTGGGGAATGGAGAGGCGGCGCACCAAGCGCACTGTCCCGTCGTCGGCCGTCTCGCTTGCCACGGTCATCGTCACGCCCGTCTTCTCATCGTATAGTTCCGAACACCGCGGTTTGCGCATCTCTATGCCCTCGCCCACTTTCACCTTGTAGACCTCGCACTCTTCCACAAGCCGCGGCACCTCAAAGCTCACCTCGCGCTTCGTGGGCAGCTGAGCCATGTCCCAACCTGCCACTCCATCCTTGTTGGCAGGCAGTTCCAGTACGTAGAAGTCTTTGTCGCCAAAGTCTGACGCACTGACTTCCAAGTCAAATTCTTTGGTGATGTCAAGTCCTTTGTCGGGCTTCACAATCTCGCGATCCACGCCCACCTGCACCACAGGGTCGGCATAGCCAGAACTCTTCGTTGGATCCAGCGTTTTTTCGGTGTCGCCAAAGCGCTCTGCCACATAGAATTTTCGGGCGTTGCTGAGGGTGCGGAACTCTGCCGGCAGCGACGGGTCAAAGCTTGCCCTCACGTCTGCCTTGATATGGCACGCCTGCAGCATTTGCCGCAGCAGGTCTGCCTGCTCGCAAGGCGTGATGTACGCGCTTTTGCGTATTTGTGCGGCGGGGCGCAGGGCGTAGGTTGCCGTGATGGGCACCTGCACCACACTGAACTTGTCAGCCACATAACTGCGTATGTAGTCGTAGCGCTTCTGACCGTTGGGTTCGGCTTTCATGTAGTCGTCGGCCCACTTCTGCACCTCAGGGGCAACGTCCTTGCCGAACAACTCGTTCATCTCAGTGGCTAAATCTGACGCGGTGCAGAAAAAGTTGTAGTGTTTCGTTACGTTGCGCACCTGAAAGGCGTCCCTCGAACGGGCAGGGATGTTGTCCACCACGTATTTCACCGTGCGCACTCCGCCCTCGGTCTGGTCCGCAGCTGGAGCGATGTCTCCCTTTGGCGAACACATCCTCACTTTGAGCGCCATCTCGCCGGGCACCTTCAGCGTATAGGAAAATTTTGCAATAGGCGATGTCGCGTCAAAACTTTCGTTGAAATCGAGGTTTTTGTTAAATCCGGCATCAGAGTGGACGGTATAGTCAAGTACTATTGTTGACCCCAAGTCAAGCCCCGTATGCATGATTATTTTCTCCTTCAGGTGGTTGAAGTCGGAGGCCTTGGCTGCCCACGACGGCAGCACGTCGGTGAGGGCTCTGTCGGGCATCACGACTTTCTTTCCGCTCTTCTGTATGGTGTAGGCTTCGTTGACCGTCACTTTCTGATGCTCCGGGTTGTAGACCACGTATGTCTGCCCGTAGGTGGAATTCATGGCTGTGTGGGTGAACAGTGTCAGCGAAAACTTCACGTTGAAATCGGTAGAACCATCGGCGTTGCGCACGATGGTCTTGTCATAGTAGTTGTATCTGGCTTCGTCCGTCTGCGCAAAGGCCACTGCCGAGAGCAGCGCGCAAAGGGTTATGAGTAATGTCCTTTTCATTGTCACTTGATGTAAATGTAGTCTTGATATTTCTTGTAGGCGTCTACCACTTCCTTGAAACCTGCCCAGTCGCTGGCGTCATAGACTCGCTTGTTGAACTTGGCGTCAACAGAGAGCCGCACCTTGTTTCCCGTCTGCGAAAGGCTTGCCTTGATTGAGGCGGCAGAGTTGGAAACATCCGATTTCATCGGGGATTTCTGCATCGTCATTCCGCTGGGCAATGTTATGGTCTCTACGAAATCTACCTGGCGCGAACAGCGGTCCTTGAATCCGTAATTGCGCTGGCCCTGATAGCTGCCCACAGTCAGAAACGACTGCAGCGAGCGGTACAGATTATTCATCACAAGGGGCTTGAACGCCATCGCCGTGCTGTCACCCGTAGCGTAGTCGGGAATCTCATACTTATATATAATGTGTATCGGAGACTTCTGGTAATTCTTTGGGTCTTTGCCGTAATCTACCGATAAAACCTTGGCTTTTGGCGACACCTTGAGCAATTCCGCCTCGAGGGTCTGGCTCCAGCGCGACATCCAGCCGCGGGTGAACACGGAGCGCACCGAAGCGTCCGACTGCCCCTCTGCCTCGACGGTGTAGGTGCCACTGAGTGTTCCGTCAAGCGCAAGGGTATTGTCCGCCTTTATCCTTATATAATG
>CAVGQS010000032.1:0-18761 GCA_963631415.1 Lactococcus garvieae
ACAGAATCCGCCACGCTTCCCGTAGAACAGCGAACCAGGGCGGGTCTTTTGCTTTTATATGGGTATCTTAAGAATCTATACCAAACAAGCGCTGCCAATAGCAGAGCAGTTGGAACTCCTTAAACATAGAGGTTTATTGATAGAGAGATTCAGCGCAGTAAGGACGATTTCATTAAAGAGCACAGGCAGAACTACGACAAACCAGTTTTTACTCCTGCATGGAAGACTCTCGAATTGGCTTCTTTTGGCACGTTGTCAAAACTATACTATAATTTCGGCGACAAGAAGGCTAAGAAACGTATTGCCCGACAGTTCAATCTGCCTCATCATGAAGTTTTGGAAAGTTGGATGCGCAGCCTAACCGTATTGAGAAATTGTTGCGCCCATCACTCCCGTCTATGGAACAAACATTTCCCCAATGCTCCACAAATGAATGCACCCCTTCGAGGCGCATGGGTAAATGTGGGAAATCTCGATGCCAATAAAATCTATGCTGTCCTGTGCTGCATTGCCTACTGGCTCGACTCCATCGGCCATGGCCAACGATTCAAGGAGTCGCTAAAAAGCCTCGTCTCAAACTATGTCCAAGTAGACCCAACAGCCATGGGCTTTCCTGAACAGTGGAAATCAGAAACTCTTTGGCAATAGCTAATATACAGCAAAGCCCCCGAACGCCGAGACGTTCGGGGGCTTTGTTGTATGCGCACGTTTGCCTCTGCTATCCCACAATCCATTTGCCGCCCGGAATGAGCGAGATGAGTTTCACAACCACAGCGCTGCACACGTAGGAGATGACGGCGGTGCAGGGCACGGCGAGCCACACGGGGATGAGCGGGTGGGCGGCGTCGCCGTTGATGAGCGCCGTAGAGACGGGGCTGAGGAAGAAGATGTGGATGAGATACATGCCGAAGGTCAGTTTGGCGGTGGCGGTGATGATGCGCGGGGCCTTGGGCTGCCTGATGCACGTGAACATAAGGAAGGCGCCCACGGTGGTGAGCATCACGTTGGGCGTGCAGTATTCCCACGCCCACTCCAGCATGATGCTGTCTACCAGCACTCCCGGCTCTGCCTTTATCCACCACGACCACGCGGTGAAGCCTCCGCCAACCGCGAAGCACGCCAAGCCCGTCCACAGGCGCTTGCGCCGGCTCCAATCCAGGTGGGTGCGTATGTAGTGGGCTATGACCAGAAAGCCTATGTAGCCCGAGCAGTAGTAGAGCATGCCGAAGTAGGGGTTCCAGAAGCAGCAGCCCCACAGGTCGCTGCTCACGAAGCGCACCAGCCAGGGCACAGTGGTCGACAGGGCGAACAGTCCTATGAAGATGCGCTCGTCGCGCGCCGAGGCCTTCTCGAGCCACGGCGACACCACCGGCATGATGAGGTAGAGCGAGATGAGCGGATACATAAACCACAGGTGCCCCGCCATCGTGGGGAACGTAAACGGCAGCAGCTTGAGGTCGTTGAAGGCCTGCTCCCACGTCATCTGGCCCCACAGGGGCGGCAGAAACACGTAGAGCAGCATGAAGATTATCATGGGCGGCAGTATGCGCTTGAACCTCCGCTTGTAGAAACCGCCCATCGTGACGCCCGGCTTGAGCGGCACGAGCAAGAAGGCGCTGACGGTCATAAACAGCGGCACGCTGAACCTGCCGAAGACGCCGTCGTAGAGCGACACCCAGAAGCGCACGTCGCTCGTGGGAACCATCGATACGGGACTCGCAATGCCCGAGTCGGCGGCGGCGTAGAAACCCTCGCACGAGTGAACCAGCATCACCAGGAAGCAAGCCACCACGCGGATGTAGTCAATAAAAGCAATTCGGTTGTTGTCTGCCAGGAGGGCGTTCTGGCCCATGCGGAGTGTGTTGTTGCCCATATATATAAGGTATAGCGGTTGGCGTATTAAGATTTAGCGGTTCGCTCGCCTAAGGCTTGGGAGTCTGCGCAGGGGGCAGGCACCTTGGGCTTCTTTGGCCACCGCCCGCTGAGCCACGGCACCTTCTCGAAGTAGGGCACCAGCCACGAGCACAGCGCCACCGCCAGCACCAACAGCAAGATCATGTCGTCGGCGCGCCCCCTCATGGAGTGGCGGCACAGCAGGTGGACGTGCTTGGCGAAGAAAACCACCGGGAAGTGCAGCACGAAGTAGACCATGGAGTGCTCGCCCACATAGTTGATGAACGGAATGCGCGGCAGCCTCACCGAGATGAGCAGGCCCGACAGGCCGCACACTATCACGATGGTGTTAAGCACCGCGCCCAGCGGATTGCCGCTGAAGAGGTTGGAGTGCATGGTGTAGACCCCGTGCCAGCACACGTTGCCGACCACGAACAGCGCCACCAGCCCCGCCGACAAGACGAAGGTCCACCTCTGCCTCAGGTGGGCGATGAGCAGGTGCCAGTAGTGGCCCAGATAGAAGAAAAACACGCCCATCAGCACATTGTTGAGGTTGAGCCACAGCGGGTTGCCCCAGGTGTAGAGCAGGTAGCCCACGAGCGGAAACAGCATGACCGTGAGCCTCACCAGCTTCACCTTGTCGATGAAGTGCACCGCCACATACATCACGTAGAACGAAAACAGAAACCACATGGGCGGATTGCCGTAGAAGTCGCTCGTGGTCCACAGGTGCGACCACTGGAAGGGCAGCGGCGAGCGCGAATACATCCCGTCGAGCGCCAGCCGGAAGAACCAGAACAGCGCCACGCCAATCAGGCCGCACGCCACGTAGGGCAGCAGCAGCCGCTTGGTGCGGTCCTTCAGGTAGGGCAGCGTAGGGCCGCCTACAGAGCGGTTGAAATACCCCGCCTTGAAGAAGAAGAAACACATCAGGAAGAAACTCCAGTCCATCACCTCCTTCCACCAGGCCTCAGTGTTGAAACCCGTAAACTGGAAGACGTGGAGCGTCATCATGCGGACAATACACAGTCCGCACAAGAAGTCAAAAGTGTGGTTGCGCTTTTTCATTAGCGCGGCAAAGGTAGCGATAAAAGCCGTAAAAGACCACATTCTTAGCCCCACAAAAGCTTTTCTGCCAGTCCGTCCATGCGCTGCGCCCCCTTCAGCCCCGCCCGGAGGCTCCAAACCGGCAAAAGTCAGGGCGCGCAAACCTCAGTTCACCAGACAAGCACTTCAGTTCATCAGACAAGCACTTCTCTTCCTCGCGCGCGGACTTAATTTTTCCGGACTGCCATAAAGGGTTATCCGTTTCCGTGGAAACGCCCGGTGGCTCTCCGATGAAGAGAAGTCCTTGTCTGATGAAGAGAAGTGCTTCTGAAATGAACTGAGATTTTTCTTGGCTAAAATCAGCGCTTTCCGCTGGGTCTGTCGCTGCCAGGGGCGATGGGATTTGTTTATTTCGCATGTGATGTGGGGCTGAATACAATTATTTTGTAACTTTGCGTTTCTGCTCCTGCTGGGGGGCGGAGGGCTGCTATACCTTATTATATATAGGCTGCCTTATCAGATAGAACTGCTATACCTTATTATATATATGGAACACCGCTATACGGGCTTGACTGAAGCCCAAGTGCTTGAGAGCCGGCGCCAGCACGGCGCCAATGTGCTTACTCCTCCGGAGAAGGCTCCGCTGTGGAAACAGTTTCTGGAGAAATTCCGCGACCCGCTCATCGTGATTCTGATGATAGCCGGCGTGCTGTCGGTGGGCATCTCGTTCTACGAGTTCTTCGGGCTGGGGCAGGGCATGGAGGTGTTCTTCGAGCCAGTGGGCATCTTCGTAGCCATACTGCTCGCCACGGGCCTGGCGTTCTACTTTGAGCTGCAGGCCGACAAGGAGTTTGCCGTGCTCAACCAGGTGAACGACGACGAGGCGGTGGAGGTGATACGCGAGGGCAACGCCACGCGTGTGGCCCGCCGCGACGTTGTGGTGGGCGACATAGTGGTGATCAGCACGGGCGAGGAGGTGCCGGCCGACAGCCAGCTGCTCGAGGCGGTGTCGCTCCACGTGGACGAGTCGACGCTGACGGGCGAGCCCATCTGCGCCAAGAGCACCGACCCAGAGGACTTCGACAAGGCCGCCACCTATCCCACCGACCACGTGCTGAAGGGCACCAAGGTGATGGAGGGCCACGGTGTGTGCCGCGTGCTCGCCGTGGGCGACGCCACGGAGCAGGGCAAGGTGTTTGAGGCTGTGCAGATAGACGACGGGGTGAAGACTCCGCTCGACGAGCAGCTCGACGGACTGGGCGGCTGGATAGCCAAGGTGAGCTACACGGTGGCTGCGCTGGTAGTGGTGGGCCGCATCATCATGTATTTTGTGGACAACGGCACCGACTGCTTCGGTTCGATGGCCGAGGCTGCGCCGTTTGTGGCCTACGCCCTGCAGTCGCTGATGATAGCCGTGACGCTGGTGGTGGTGTCGGTGCCCGAGGGCCTGCCGATGGCGGTGACCCTGAGCCTCGCCTACAGCATGCGGCGCATGCTCAAGACCAACAACCTGGTGCGCAAGATGCACGCCTGCGAGACGATGGGCGCCACGTCGGTCATCTGCACCGACAAGACCGGCACCCTGACGCAGAACCAGATGAGCGTGGACGAACTGAAGACCTACGGCGACGTGGACGAGCAGGTGTTCTGCGAGGGCATCGCCGTCAACTCCACTGCTTCCTTGGACTTTGCCGACGCGAGCAAGCCCCAGGTGCTGGGCAACCCCACCGAGGGCGCGCTGCTCTTGTGGCTCAACGCCCGCGGCAAGGACTACCGCACCCTGCGCGAGGACGCCAAGGTGGTGGCAGAGCTGCCGTTCTCCACTGAGCGCAAATATATGGCCACGGCTGTGAAGTCGAAAGCGCTGGGCGGCAAGACGGTGCTCTACGTGAAGGGCGCCCCCGAGATAGTCTACGCCATGTGCCACGACAAGCCGGTGGGCAAGGATGAGGTCGACGCGCTGCTGACCCAGTATCAGAGCCGCGCCATGCGCACGCTGGGCTTTGCCTGCCAGGTGGTGGAGGACGGCGACAAGACGATAGAGGACGGACGGGTCGTTGCCGGCCGACTGGCGTTTATGGGCGTGGCAGCCATTGCCGATCCCGTGAGGCCCGATGTGCCCGCGGCCGTGAAGGAGTGCGCCGATGCCGGCATCAATGTCAAGATAGTCACCGGCGACACCTCGGGCACCGCCAAGGAGATAGGGCGGCAGATAGGCCTGTGGACCGACGGCGACGGCGAGCGCAACGTAATCACGGGACCTGAGTTTGCCGCGCTGACCGACACGGAACTCGACGACCGCGTGATGGACCTCAAGATAATCTCGCGCGCCCGGCCTATGGACAAGAAGCGGCTGGTAGAGGCGCTGCGCAGAAAGAACCAGGTGGTGGCTGTGACCGGCGACGGCACCAACGACGCCCCCGCCCTCAAGTCGGCCCACGTGGGTCTGTCGATGGGCGACGGCACGAGCGTGGCCAAGGAGGCGTCTGACATCACCATTATCGACAACTCGTTCAGCAGCATAGGCAAGGCGGTGATGTGGGGCAGGTCGCTCTACCGCAACATACAGCGCTTCCTGCTCTTCCAGCTTACGGTCAACGTGACGGCGAGCCTGCTGGTGCTCTGCGGCGCCTTTATGGGCACCGAGTCGCCGCTGACCGTGACCCAGATGCTGTGGATAAACCTCATCATGGACACATTCGCCGCCACGGCGCTGGCTTCGCTGCCGCCGTCGGAGAGCGTGATGAAGGACAAGCCGCGCGACCGCAAGGCCTTCATACTGACCCGCCCCATGGTGAGCGAGATAGTGTGGGTGGGCACTCTGTTCTTCGTGATGCTGCTGGGCATGCTCTATGTGTTCCAGCACGCCGACGTGCACAGCCTGACCGACTTCCTCCACCTCCGGCTGGGCGCCAAGGACCACGTCACGGACTATGAGCTGACGCTCTTGTTCACCACCTTCGTGATGACCCACTTCTTCTATCTCTTCAACTCCAAGGCCTTCGGCACTGGGGGCAGCGCGCTGCACTTCAGGGGCTGCAAGGGCCTGCTGACCATCGTGGCCATCATCTTTGTGGGCCAGGTGGCTATGGTGGAGGTGCCCGGCCTGCAGAAGTTCTTCAACGTCACCGGACTGAAGCTGGAGGACTGGGTGATAATAGTGGCGGGCTCGTCGCTGGTGCTGTGGGTGCGCGAGCTGTGGAGCGCGGCCCGGCGGCAGCGGACGCACGCTGCGCATTTAGGCGGCTCTGCGCGCTGAGAAATGAAATGCTTTTAGTAATTTTGCACCATACAAGAATTTTTCACTCATCTTTTCAATGGACAAACAATTCAAAAGAACCACGGTGACCTCTGCGTTGCCCTACGCCAACGGTCCTGTGCATATCGGCCATCTGGCAGGAGTGTATGTGCCTGCCGACATCTACGTGCGCTACTTGCGCCTGAAGGGTCGCCCCGTCATCTTCATAGGCGGCAGCGATGAGCACGGAGTGCCCGTGACCATCCGCGCCCGCAAGGAGGGCATACCTGTGCAGCAGGTGGTGGACCGCTACCACAAGCTGATAAAGGAGTCCTTTGAAGAGTTCGGCATCTCCTTCGACGTCTACGGCCGCACCACGAGCCCCGTCCACCACAAGCTGGCGAGCGACTTCTTCCGCAAGCTCTACGACGAGGGCAAGTTTGTGGAGCAGGTGACGGAGCAGTTCTACGACGACCAGACCCACCGCTTCCTGACCGACCGCAACATACGCGGCGAGTGTCCGCGCTGCCACGCTGCCGACGCCTACGGCGACCAGTGTGAGAAGTGCGGCGCCACCCTCTCGCCCGAGGAGCTGATAAACCCCTACAACGCAGAGACGGGCAACCCGCTGGTGCGCAAGTCCACCAAGCACTGGTATCTGCCCCTCGACCAATACCAGGAGTGGTTGGAGCAGTGGATTCTGAAGGAGCACAAGGAGTGGCGCCCCAACGTCTACGGACAGTGCAAGAGCTGGCTCGACGGCGGACTGCGCCCACGCGCCGTGACGCGCGACCTCGACTGGGGCATACCCGTGCCGGTGGAGGGCGCCGACAACAAGGTGCTCTACGTGTGGTTTGACGCCCCGATAGGCTACATCTCCAACACCAAGGAACTGTTTGACGCCCATCCCGAACTGGGCTCGTGGGAAACCTGGTGGAAGGATCCCGAAACCAGGCTGGTGCACTTCATCGGCAAGGACAACATAGTGTTCCACTGCATTGTGTTCCCCGCGATGCTCAAGGCCCACGGCGACTACATACTGCCCGACAACGTGCCCAGCAACGAATTCCTCAACCTGGAGGGCAACAAGATATCCACGTCGAAGAACTACGCCGTGTGGCTGCACGAATACCTCAAGGAGATACCCGGCCGCCAAGACGAGCTGCGCTATGTGCTGACCGCCAACGCGCCCGAGACCAAGGACAACGACTTCACGTGGGCTGACTACCAGGCGCGCTGCAACAACGAGCTGGTGGCTGTCTACGGCAACTTCGTGAACCGCGCCCTGCAACTCAACCAGAAGTACTACGACGGAGTGGTGCCCGAGTGCGGCGAACTGACAGACTTCGACAAGGAGACCCTGAGCGAGTTTGCTGGCGTGAAGGACAAACTGGAGGAACTGCTCGAGAACTTCAAGTTCCGCGACGCCCAGAAGGAGGCGATGAACCTTGCGCGCATCGGCAACAAGTACATTGCCGACAGCGAGCCGTGGAAGGTGATAAAGACCGACCCCGAGCGCGTGAAGACCATCATATATATATCGCTGCAGCTTACCGCCAATCTGGCTATCGCCTTTGAGCCCTTCCTGCCATTCAGCAGCAAGAAGCTGCGCGACATGACGGGCATGGACTCCTTCAGCTGGGAACAGCTGGGGTCGTCAGACCTGCTGCCTGCCGGCAAGAAGCTGCCCAAGCCCTCGCTGCTGTTCAGCAAGGTGGAGGACGAGGTGATACAGGCCCAGGTGGAGAAACTGCAAAACACCATCAAGGCCAATCAGGAGGCCGAGTACAAGTGCGCGCCCGTGAAGGAAAATGTGGACTTCGAGGACTTCCAGAAGGTCGACATCCGCGTCGGCACGGTGCTGGCGTGCGAGCGTGTGCCCAAGATGAACAAGCTGCTCAAGTTCACCATAGCCGATGGCCTGCGCAACCGCACCATCGTGAGCGGCATAGCCAAGTGGTACAAGCCCGAGGAACTGGTGGGCAAGCAGGTGCTGTTTGTCGCCAACCTGGCTCCGCGCGAGTTCAAGAACGGCCTGGTCAGCGAAGGCATGATACTGAGCGCCGAGAACTGGGACGGCAGCATAAGCCTGACCACCACAGTGTCGGAGGTGAAGCCGGGAGGCAAGGTGTGCTGACGAGAGGGGAGAAGAAACTGCACATAGATTTCATTAACCAAAACTAATACGCATATAATGGATTCAACAAGACAACTCAAGATTGCACGGCTCATACAGAAGGAGCTGGGCGAGATGTTCCTGCTCCAGACCAAGGCCATGCACGGAGTGATGGTCACTGTGAGCGGCTGCCGCGTGTCGCCCGACCTGAGCTACTGCAATGTGTATCTCAGCGTGTTTCCATCAGAGAAGGGGGAGGAGATTGTCAACAACGTGACCGCCAACCTGCGCACCGTGCGCTACGACCTTGGCAAGCGCCTGCGCCACCAGCTCAGGATAATCCCGGAGCTCCGCTTCTTTGTTGACAACACGATAGAGTACATGAACCACATCGACGAACTGCTCAAGAAATAGCGCGAACGAAGCAGCCGCCATGCACGCCTAAAACCGCATATTGTTAGCGCCAAACCCCCTGTATTGTTAGGATGCCCTTTCCGTTCTACATCGCCCGCAGATATCTCTTTGCAAAGAAGAGCCACCACGCCATAAACGTCATCTCCGCCGTTTCGGTGCTGGGAGTGGCGGTGGCGACCATGGCGCTGGTCTGCACGCTGTCGGTGTTCAACGGCTTCCACTCGCTGGTGGCATCGCTGTTTACCGCCCTCGACCCCGAGCTCAAGGTGGTGCCGGCGGAGGGCAAGACTTTTGATGAAGCCGAGGCGGGGCTTGACCGCATCAAGAAACTGCCGTGTGTGGGCGCCGTGTCTGCCACTCTGGAAGACAAGGCGCTGGCCATGTACGGCGGGCAGCAGGCCATGATAACGCTCAAGGGTGTGGACGACAACTTCGCCAATGCCACCAATGTGGGCGACATCCTCTATGGACAGGGAATGTTCAAGATGCACGCCGACGTGCTGGAATACGGCGTGCCGGGCATGCGCCTGGCCATGACGCTGGGCATGGACGCCCACTTCATCGACCCCCTCAAGATTTACACCCCCGCCAAGGGCGCCCGCGTCAATATGGCGGCGCCCGACGAGAGCTTCAACATGGACGAGCTTAACTCTGCCGGCGTGGTCTTTTCGGTAGGGCAGAAGAAGTACGACCAAAGCTATGTGTTCTGCTCCTTGGGCTTCGCCCAGCGCATGTTTGACAAAGACGGTCAGGTGTCGGCGCTGGAGATAAAGGTGGCGGACGGCTATACGGTCGACGAAGCCAAGGAGATGGTGCAGGCCACCGTGGGCGACCGCTTCAAGACCATCGACCGTTATGAGCAGCAAGAGGACATCTTCCGCATTATGAAGGTGGAGAAATACATGGCCTACATCTTCCTGGTCTTCATCCTGTTTATAGCCTGCTTCAACATAGTGGGGTCGCTGAGCATGCTCATCATCGACAAGAAGAACGACGTCAGGACGCTGCGGAGCCTTGGCGCCACCGACCGGCAGATACGCAGCATTTTCCTGCTTGAGGGCCGCCTGATTAGTTTGGCGGGCACGCTCCTCGGCATTGTGGCTGGACTGGTGCTCTGCCTTGTTCAGCAGCAGTTTGGCGTGCTGAAACTGGGCAACAAGGTAGGGGCTTTCGTGGTCGACGCCTATCCGGTGCTGGTAGACCCGGTCGACGTGACTGTGGTGCTCGTCACCGTGACCTGCGTGGCGTTCCTCGTGTCGTGGTACCCTGTTCACTACATCAGCAAGCGCGTGGTGAAATAGGGGAGGCGGCAACCTCCGTCGCGACTATTCGAACAGCGACGAAATGATGTAGTCCGACACAAAGACGCCTTTTGTAGAAAGGGAAAGAAATCCGTTTAGAACTTTGGACTCATGGCTGGCGGCACTGGCACTGTCGGCAAAATTGACATTGTCGGCAAAATTTTTGTTGTCGGCAGAACTGGCATTGTCGGCAAAGCTCTCGCGACACTTCTCCGACAATATCAGACTGCCGTCGTTGAGGAATGGCGCGGCGCGCTGCATCAGTCCGTCGAGCGATCCCTCGCCGAACTGCTGCGCATAGTCTTCGAGGCGTAGCCCCCGTGCGGTGCGGAGAGCCGTGAGCAGCATCTCCTCTTTCTTCTGCTCCAGGGTGAGTCGCTCCGTTTGTGTTATCCCGCTGCAGTCGTTCGCCTCGCCAGAGAACGCCCTTATGTAAGCCTTGAGGTCGCCTATGTTGTGCCAGCGCGTGTCGCCGTCGTAGGAGTGGGCGCCGGGGCCGAGCCCAAGGTAGCGCATCCCGTTCCAGTAGCCCGTGTTGTGGCGCGCCTGTCTGCCGGGCAGGGCGAAATTGGAAATCTCGTAATGCAGGAAACCGCTCTCGCGTGCTTCGCGCATCAGCATCTTGAACATCTGCAGGCTGAGTTCTTCGTCGGCCTCCTCTATCAGTCCCTTGTCGCGCATCTGCGTCAGCGGCGTTCCCTCGTCAAACATCAGCGAGTACGCCGACAGGTGGCTCACGGGCAGGCTGAACGCCCTGTGCAGGTCACTGCTCCAGTCTTCCATCGTCTGGCTCGGCAGCCCGTAGATAAGGTCAATGCTGATGTTGTCGATGCCGCCGCTGATGACGGTGTCGACGGCGCTGAGCGCCTCCTGGGCGTTGTGGCGCCGGTGCAGAAAGCGCAGCATGCTGTCGTTGAACGACTGTATGCCCATGCTGACGCGGTTGACGCCGTTTTCCCTGAGCGTGCGGACCAGACTGGGAGTCACGTCGTTGGGATTGACTTCCACCGTCACTTCCGCCCCGGGACTGGTGCCGAACAGGCTGCGGACCATGCCCAGTAGCCTGCCGAGGTTGCGCTCGCCAAGGGCCGACGGCGTTCCCCCTCCTATATATATGGAGTCCATCGTTGCCGAGCCCAGGCATTGGCGTCGCGCGGCAGCCTCGCGGTCCAGCGCGCTGATGAAATCGTCTTGCGCCTCGCTGCCCTGTGTGGTCGAGAAAAATCCGCAATAGACGCAGCGGCTTTTGCAAAAAGGAACGTGGATGTATAACCCCTGTTTGTTGGTCACGAAAATTCAATTTTGCGACAAAAGTAGCACCAAAAGCAAGAAAATCAAAGTCCGCATGGCTTAAAAAACCGATTTTGCCACCCAAAGAAGACGAAGTAAGAGAAAGTTTGCATATATTTGTGGTCAGAATTTCACTTAAAGCATAATAGATATGAAAACTTACAAGACAAAAGAAATTAAGAATATTGCACTGATGGGCAATGACGGTGTGGGCAAAACGACCCTCACCGAGTCGTTATTGTTTGAAAGCGGCATCATCAGCCGCCGCGGCCGCATCACGGCCAAGAACACCGCCAGCGACTATTTCCCAGTAGAGCAGGAGTATGGCTACAGCGTGTTCTCCACGATTTTCCATACCGAATATAACGGCAAGAAGCTGAACTTCATCGACTGCCCGGGGTCCGACGACTTCTGCGGCGCAGCGCTGACAGCGCTCAACGTGACCGACACCACCGTCATCATGCTGGGCCAGAGCGGCGTGGAGGTCGGCACACAGAACCACTTCCGCTACACGGAGCAACTCAAGAAACCTGTCATCTTCCTGCTCAACCAGCTGGACGACGAGCGCTTTGACTACGACATGATAATGGAGCAGCTGCGCTCCACGTTCGGTCCCAAGGTGGTGCCCGTGCAGTATCCCCTCAATCAGGGCCCGGAGTTCAACTCGTTCATCGACGTGCTGGTGATGAAGAAATATTCTTGGGGACCCGACGGCGGCAAACCCGTCATCGAGGACATTCCCGAGAGCGAGATGCACAAGGCGTTTGAGATGCACAAGGCGCTCGTGGAGGCTGCCGCTGAGCACGACGAGAACCTCATGGAGAAATTCTTTGAGAGCGAGGAGCTGACCGAAGACGAGATGCGCGAGGGTATCCGCAAGGGACTCGTGGCGCGCGGCATCTTCCCGGTGTTCCTCGTGTGCGCCGGCAAGGACATGGGCGTCAACCGCATGATGGAGTTCCTCGGCAACGTGGTGCCTTTCGTAGACGAGATGCCGCCCGTGGAGAACAGTGCCGGCGAGGTGGTAGCCCCCAATGCTGACGGCCCCGTGAGCCTCTTCTTCTTCAAGACTGCCGTAGAGCCCCACATCGGCGAGGTGCAGTACTTCAAGGTGATGAGCGGCACCGTGGCTGAGGGCATGGACCTCACCAATGCCAACCGCGGCAGCAAGGAGCGCCTCGGCCAGCTGTTTGCCTGCGCCGGCGCACAGCGCTTCAAGGTCGACAAGATGGAGGCGGGCGACATAGGCTGCGCCGTCAAGCTCAAAGACGTGAGGACCGGCGACACCCTCAACGACAAGAACTGCGAAAACAAGTTTGACTTCATCAAGTTCCCAGACCCCAAATACATTCGCGCCATCCGTCCCGCTACCGAGAGCGACAACGAGAAGATGATGGCAGCCATCTACCGCATGGTGCAGGAAGACCCCACCTGGGTCGTTGAGCAGAGCAAGGAACTGCGCCAGACCTTGGTCAAGGGACAGGGCGAGTTCCATCTGCGCACGCTGAAGTGGCGCCTCGAGAACCTCGACAAGATACAGGTGGAGATGGCTCCGCAGCGCATTCCCTATCGCGAGACTATCACCCGTGCCGCACGCGCTGACTACCGCCACAAGAAGCAGTCGGGCGGTGCCGGCCAGTTTGGCGAGGTTCACATGATCATAGAGCCCTACACCGAGGGCATGTCGGCTCCGAGCATCTACCGCTTTGGCGGCCAGGAGTTCCGCATCACTCCGCGCAGCACCGAAGTCATCGACCTCGACTGGGGCGGCAAGCTCGTATTTGTCAACTCAGTGGTGGGCGGTGCCATCGACGCCCGCTTCATGCCTGCCATCCTCAAGGGCGTGCTTGAGCGCATGGAGCGCGGTCCGCTGACCGGCTCCTACGCCCGCGACGTGCGCGTCATTGTCTACGACGGCAAGATGCACCCGGTAGACTCCAACGAAATCAGCTTCATGCTGGCGGCCCGCAACGCCTTCAGCCAGGCCTTCCGCGAGGCAGGTCCGAAGATTCTGGAGCCTATATATGATGTAGAGATTCTCGTGCCAGCCGACTACATGGGCGACGTGATGAGCGACCTCCAGGGCCGCCGCGGCTTGATTATGGGCATGTCGTCGGAGGGTGCCCTCCAGCGCCTGTCTGCCAAGGTGCCGTTGGCGGAAATGGCCAACTACTCCACGTCGCTGAGCTCCATCACGGGCAGCCGTGCCGGCTTCACCATGAAGTTCGCAAGCTACGAACTCGTGCCCGCCAACGTGCAGGACGAGCTGGTGGCAGCCAACAAGGAAGACGAAGCCTAACAGCAACGCACATATACCTTATATATACGGCAAGACCGTCGAAGGAGTCCCCGCCCGGGGACTTCGTTCGGCGGTCTTGCCGTTTTTTTTGTATCCGGACGAACCGTGGGCGGCGGCAAAAAAGGGACTGCCAATTGTTTGCCGTTGCAAAGGATATATGTAATTTTGCATTTCAATGAATTGTGCCGAAAAGGCAAGATAATATCCCTAAAGTGAAAACAATAGACAAAGTACAGCAGGCCATGGCGCTCGTCGTGTGTGTGCTGATAGTGTGTTCTCTCGCGGTGCTGAAGCACGGCGCGTTGTTCGGCCACGAGTTTTCCGCTAAGCCCGCCGCCGCCAGCGCAGTCAACAACGACACGGTGCGCACCCTGGCCGACGGCACGATGGTGGTCAACACCACCGGGCTGGCAGCCGACGTGAGGGGCTTTGCGGGCAAGGTGCCGCTCGAGATATCCGTCAAGGACGGCATCGTGACCGACGTCAAGGCGCTCGACAACGCCGAGACCGGCGATTTCTTCAAAAGGGCCTCTGTGCTGCTCGACGAGTGGAAGGGCAAGACCATAGAAGAGGCGCAGGCCATGCAGGTCGATGCCGTATCTGGCGCCACCTACTCGTCGCGCGCCATCATCGGAAACATGCAGCGCGGCCTCGACTTCGTGTCGGAGCAGGCGGCTGAAGACGACAGCGGCGGCGCCCTGGACCTCACGCCCAAGGGCATTGCCGGACTCATAGTGGTGCTGATGGCTGCCATCCTGCCGCTGTTTGTGAAGGACCGTCGCTACCTCGTGTGCCAGCTGGCGCTCAACGTGGTGGTTCTCGGCCTGTGGTGCGGCGCCTTCTTGTCCTACTCGTCGCTGACGGGCTGGGCAGCCTACGGCGTGGCGGCGCTCTCCGCCGTCAGCGCGGTGATGCTCCTCACCGCCTTCGTCTATCCCTTGTTTGGCCGTAAGTCGCACTACTGCACCTTCGTCTGTCCCCTTGGCTCGCTGCAGCAGCTGGCTGGCAAAGCCGTCAAGCACAAGCCGACCCTTAGCCACAAGGTGTTGCGCCGCCTCGATGTCTTCCGCCAGGTGCTGTGGGCGCTGCTGATGCTCCTCGTGTGGAGCGGCGTGTGGGGCGAGTGGATGGACTACGAGCCTTTCGCCGCCTTTCTCTTCCAGTCGGCGTCGTGGGTGGCTATCGTCATCGCCCTTGTCTTCGTGGCGCTGTCGTTTGTGGTGACGCGCCCCTACTGCCGCTTCGTCTGCCCAATGGGCTCCCTGCTCAAACTTAGTCAAAACTCAAAATAAATAGCGATGAAACCTTCAGTCTTTTTGAACATAGTGCTCGCCGCCGCGCTCGTGGCGGTGTCAGTGCGCTGGGCGACGACCGGCAGCGGCGAGTCCGCGCCCGCCAACGCCGACAGCGTGGTCTACAACAACATCATGACCCGCACTTCGGTGAGGTCCTACCTCGACAAACCGGTCGAAGACTCCAAGATAGACACCCTGCTCCACGCGGCAATGGCGGCGCCCACTGCCATGAACACGCAGCCCTGGCACTTTGTGGTCATCAAGGACCGCGCCACGCTCGACAAGATTGCCGAAGTCACGCCCAACGCACGCATGGCGGCTGAGGCTCCCCTCGCCATTGTGGTGTGCGGCAACATGACCAATGAGCACGCCGACGTGGTGCGCATGTTTTGGACCCAAGACCTGTCGGCTGCCACCGAAAACCTGCTCCTCCAGGCCCACGCCATGGGGCTCGGCGCCGTGTGGACCGGCACCTATCCCGACCAGCAGCGCTGCGATGCCGTCTCCAGTCTCCTCTCCCTGCCCGACAACCTGATTCCGCTCTGCACCGTCGTCATCGGCTACCCCAAGGGCGAGCAGACCCCCAAGGACAAGTGGAACCCCGACAACGTGACTTACTTTGAGGGCATCAAGTAGCGCGCCCTCGGCCAATAATCCTTAAAACAAACAATGATACGATATGAGAAAACTTATTCTGGCGTTATTGCCATTACTCGCAACCTGTCTGCCCTCCATGGCCGGCACCAACATTAGCCTCAAGGCCGCAGTGGGCGGCGTCTTCTATGCCGAACAGCTCTACGGAGTGCGCCCCCTTGCCGACGGCGAGAGCTTTGCGCGCATCAGTCCCGACCGCAAGCGCATAGTGCGCTATTCGTTCCGCACGGGCGAGGAGACCGGCGTGGTCTGCGACCTGGCGGCTGCCCGCGGCGCCAAGCTCGACGGACTGGACGGCTACATCATGTCGCCCGACGAGCGCACCATACTGATACAAACCAAGACCGAGCAGATCTACCGCCACTCCAAGAAGGCGGAATACTACATCTACTCCGTCGACAACAAGACCCTCGAGCCGCTCTCCAAAAACGGTCCGCAGCAAGAGCCCCTCTTCTCGCCCGACGGCACCATGGTGGCTTTCGTGCGCGACAACAACCTGTTTCTGGTAAAGCTCCTGTTCAACAACAGCGAGAGCCAGGTGACCACCGACGGCAAGTTCAACGAGGTGCTCAACGGCATTCCCGACTGGGTCAACGAGGAGGAGTTCTCCTACAGCCGCGCCTTCGACTTCAGCGCCGACAGCAAGATGCTGGCGTGGGTGCGCTTCGACGAGAGCCAGGTGCCGCTCTACGAGATGCAGATGTTCAAGGGACTCGCCCCCGAGCATAAAGAGAACGCCGAATATCCCCACGACTACAGCTACAAGTACCCCATAGCCGGCCAGCGCAACTCTGAGGTCGCCGTGCTCTCCTACGACATCAAGAGCCACGTCACCCGGCGCATGGCGCTGCCGCTCGACAGCGACGGCTACGTGCCGCGCATCAAGTTTACCGACACCCCCGACCAGCTCGCCGTCGTCACCCTCAACCGCCACCAGAGCCGCATGAACATCTACATGACCAACGTGCGCTCCACCATGTGCAAGCAGGTGTTCACTGAGAGCGACGACCGCTACGTCAAGGAAGACGCCTACCTGCAGCTCCGCTTCTTCGGCAACAACTTCGTGGTCATGAGCGACCGCTCCGGAATGCGCCAGCTCTACTGGTACTCCGCCACCGGCCAGCTGCTCAAGCAGGTTACCAACCAGCCATGCGAGGTGTGCGACTTCTACGGCTACGACCCCAAGAGCCAGACGTTCTACTACAGCGCCAAGGACGGCAACGCCACACGCACCGCCGTCTTCGCCACCGACCTCAAGGGCAAAACTCGCAAACTCTCTACTGAGACGGGCAGCAACTCTGCCACCTTCAGCACCTCGATGAAGTATTTCATCAACGTATACTCCAACATGACCACGCCGCAAATCACCACACTGCGCGACAACAGCGGCAAGGTGCTCAAGACGCTCATCGACAACGCCAAACTCTGCGAGCGCGTGGCCCAATACAATATGCCCGTCAAGGAACTCTTCACCTTCAAGACAGCCGACGGCGTGGAGCTCAACGGCTGGATGATGAAGCCCTTCGATTTCGACCCCAACAAGAAGTACCCCGTCGTCATGCACCAGTACTCAGGCCCCGGTTCGCAGTCCGTGCAAGACTCCTGGAACGCAGGCTCCAACGGCGCGGGCGGTTCCTATGAGGCCTACCTATGCAGCCAGGGCATCATCTGCGTCACCGTCGACGGGCGCGGCACCGGCGGCCGCGGCGCCGACTTCGAGAAGTGCACATACCTCCACCTCGGCCAGCTCGAGTCGCACGACCAGGTAGAGACGGCCATCTGGCTCGGCTCGCTGCCCTACGTCGACAAGGACAACATCGCCATCTGGGGCTGGAGCTTCGGCGGCTTCAACACGCTGATGAGCATGAGCGAGGGCCGCGGCGTCTTCAAGTGCGGAGTGGCGGTAGCCCCGCCCACCAGCTGGCGCTTCTACGACACCGTCTACACTGAGCGCTACATGCGCACGCCGCAGGAAAACGCCGGCTACGACGACGACTGCATTGCCCGCGTAGACAAACTGCAGGGCAACCTGCTCATCTGCCACGGACTTGCCGACGACAACGTCCACGTGCGCAACACCTACGAGTACACCGAGGCGCTTGTGCAGGCCGACAAGCAGTTTGAGATGCAGCTCTACACTAACCGCAACCACAGCATCTACGGCGGCAACACGCGCCAGCACCTCTTCACCCGCATCACCGACTTCTTCCTCCGCAACCTCAAGTAGAATGGCTGCGCTCTACCTCATACCCGTCACCCTCGGCCCCACGCCCACAGAGCAGGTGCTGCCGTCCTACAACCACGACCTGGTGATGAAAATACGCCATTTCATCGTGGAGGAAGTGCGAACGGCGCGCCGCTTCTTGCGCCAAATGGACAAGGAGATTGACATCGACAGCCTGGAGTTCTACCCCATGGGCAAGCACGCCGACCGCGCCCTCTTCAGCCGCTACCTCGAACCGCTGCGCCACGGCGAAGACGTGGGCGTCATCTCCGAGGCGGGCTGCCCAGCCGTGGCAGACCCCGGCGCCGACGTGGTGGCGATAGCCCAGAGCGAAGGCATGAAGGTGGTGCCGCTGGTAGGTCCCTCGTCCATCATCATGTCGCTCATGGCGAGCGGTTTCAACGGGCAAAACTTCGCCTTCCACGGCTATCTGCCCATAGGCAGCCACGAGCGACAGTCCGCCATCAAGCGCATGGAGACCGCCTCCGCCACCCTCCACCAAACGCAGCTCTTCATCGAGACCCCCTACCGCAACCACCAGATGATAGACACCATCCTCGCTGCATGCCGCCCCGACACCCGGCTCTGCATAGCGGCGGGCATCACCTGCGGCGAGAGTGAATTCATACGCACCATGCCCGTCAGGCAGTGGCGCAAGTCGCTCGCCTCAATACCCGACCTCAAGAAGACCCCTGCCGTCTTCCTCATCAATGCTGACAGGTAACTGCAACGCCGACCAGCCGACGAACTTCAATCGAAAACAATAACGTCAGCGCCGACCGGCGGACTAAACCCAATCGAAAATCACACAAAAATCCCGAAACGCATCCTTCACCGAAGCGTTTCGGGATTTTTTTGTTTTTGTCCGCTAAAACCAGACCGCACACGAAATCGTCCTAATGCCTTGCGGCGAGCCCTCGGCTTCCTTATATATATAATAAGGTAAGCGCCTCCGCAGCGCAAGTCTCCATTCGTAAAAATTCAAGCGGT
>CAVGQS010000033.1:0-18705 GCA_963631415.1 Lactococcus garvieae
TGTACGACATCAAGAACTACGCCTACGTGGAGAGCTACATCATGCCGGCAGAGACAGAGGTAGCCAAGCACACCGTTGCCGACGTAGGCGAGGAAGGCAATGTCGACAGAGTGACGCGCGTGTTAGACCTGGGCGTATCGATGTGCAGGGAAGCGTTGTACCCCTACGCCAAGAAAGACATAGTGCAGACCGCCTACGACGATACGTTGAAGGAGCGTGCGCAGTATGTGATAGTGATGAAGGTGCCGACCACCTTTAGCCAGACCACCCTGACGTTGCTCGAGCGGTTGATACACGAGTACCTGGTGTGCAGAGGTGTGGCAGACTGGTTGAGCATCACCAACCCCGAGAAGAGTGAGATATGGCTGTCGAAGGCAGCGGAGGCAGAGAGCGAGATGCGTGTGGCGGTGAACACCCGCATGACGCGCCAGCGGATAGCCCAGCACTGGCTTGGGTAAAACATAGTGGAAAACAGAAAGCAAGAGCCGAGGTGCATCACGCATCCCGGCTCTTTGATTGTTCACTTACAATCATACAACAATCTTTTCAACATAAAAGACTTAACTAACTAAACTAACACTAATTTAAAACTATGAATGACAAAAATGCTATCTTGGTTGGTTGCCCTGTCTGGGTGTGAACTGCACCGAGGCGCCGTCGATGCTCTCGTCAGGAGAGAGTGCTGCTACGCCCGCGATGCGGAAGTATTTATATGGTGTGCCCCGAAAGCCACGCAGGTAATGGTCCTTCGACGACCATACGAGATACCAGTGTATGAGGTCGCGCGAGCCGTAGAGCACCGTTGAGACGTGCCCCTTTTGGAAGAAGCCCCGCTGTATGATGTTGTCAATGGTCTTCAGCGCGTTCGGGTAGCCCAGCTTCAGCGGACGCGTGAGGTAGAGCGCCTTCACGTCGTCAGTGAGCGGTATGGAGTAGTTCACCACCTGGTTGCTGGTGTTCACCGCCAGCGCCTCCGGGTAGGAGTTGAGATGTGACGCGATGTCGGAGAACGTCATGCCCCACTGCTGCGACTTCAGCGAGTAGACGTAGGCATAGGTGATGCCCGGAGCATAGACGATGACATGCTGGTTGACGTAGTCATAAATCATACGGCACTGCTTAAGGAACTCCGTAAAGGCGAGCGTCGGCAGACACTTGTCCGTAGACGGTTCGTGCCCGAGCATGTCGTGCAGTTTGTCGAATGCCGGCAGTTTGTCGCCGGTGGCCTGGAACGGATATTCCGACTTGATGACATCGGAGATGCACGTAGCCTGCGAGCCACTGATGAGCATGATGCCCCGGTCGGTAGGGAAGAGCACCGCCGAATCCAGTTGCGTGATGCCCTCCGTGTTGATGCACACGTCGCGCGTGATAGGTTGCTTTGCCGAGTATGTGCCCGTAGTGGACACCTCGAGCGCCCAGACCCCCTCAGTGGTGAAGGCATAGAGTGGGAACTGTCCGAACTGCCCCTGCGAGAGTGCCTTCGCTGCAGAGCAGATGCCCCGTATTTCACCAGTGCCCACCGTGTTGATGCCGGTGACAGGGAAGTAGAACGGGTTGTTCACCTCCGAGGTGTAGATTTTGTTGGGGACATCGACGTTAGCCCCGCCTGTTCCGTCGTCAGCCGATTGCGGAGTTTGCGTCGTTGTAGGAAGAGAGCCAGGCGTGCCACCACGTCCCGACTTGAAGCCGAGGAACGTATATGCACCGTTGAGAAAGTCATGCGATTTCAGGTCGGTTACATACATAAGACTGCCACCTTCGTAGACTGCCAGCTTGAACGCGTTGGCATTCGGATAGTAGAGCCATGTGCCCCACGCAGTGGGGATGTAGCTGTTCTGTGTAGTCTCCGTAGAGACGGCATTGCCACTGCTGTCGTAGATGGTGACCGTCCTCGTGCCGTCACTGTATTTATATACCGTCACCTTCTTCCTGCCGTCAGAGAGATACGATGTCTCCGTCATGCTTCCCGTATAGACGAAGGAACGGAGATTCGGTACGCGAGACCCCGGTTCGTTCTGCACGCGATACACTTCACCGTTCTCGCGGACATAGATGCTCATGCGCATGTGACTGCCGTAGTTAGTATTCGGCGTTATGGTCAGCGCCTTAGTGGAAGTGTTCGTCGTGAAGCTATAAATGTTAGAGCAATACTGGAACAGCGCATGCGAGATGAAGCCATTGAACAAGTCCCGCTTTACACCCGACAGGTTGAGGCGCGAGTTGAAGCCATACGAGTAAGATGCCACGAGCCGGTCGTGCGTGAGATAATCATCTTTCAGCGTCTCCCTGGAAGTGAGGCTCTGCAGATAGTCGTCCTTGACGGCGATAGTCTTCCGCTTGTTCATCTCCAGGTCCTTGATGTCGATGCCCGACAGTTTGTAGAAGTTCGCATTGCTCTCGATGCTCTCGTCGCGTTTGTCGTCAGAGAACTCCGGCATGTGCAGGGTACTGTTCGGCACCAGGCGGTCGGTAGCGAAGTACATGGCGTATATACGCTCGTAGGAATACTCCATGTACTCGCTCATGAATGCCGTGCTTGCCATAGGCGAAAGCATACGGTCCTCCGTCACCGTTGTTGCCAGTGTCGTGTCCGGTGTGTCCGCATCCTTCTCACCGTTGTAGAGCCGTCCGATGAACTTGCTCTGGAAGTTGTCGTCATCATTGAAGCTCGAGAACTCCCCGCTTTGGTCGTATGTGTATATCGGTTTGGAGACGAAGATGTCGATGGCCGTTATTATGTCCTGCCATGTGTCGAGCTCACCATAGTCCCCGTCGTTTAGTATCTGATAGTCCAGGTCAGCCGCCACCATCATGATGTCGAGTTCCGCATCAGTGTAAGCATTCTTACCCGTTGCCCTTTTCCAGAGTACTATCGGTGCAGGTGTCGTAGACGGTGTCATGAGCACCGGTGCAGAGTGCATGACGTGCGAGCCATCGAAGAGCCTGTAAGCCCAGCGCACAAAGAACGGGAAGCAGAAGCGCCCCTTGTTAATGGTCTGTTCGGCGATGAACTTGTTTACCTTTGCCATTACCTGCGACGTGATCTTCTGTTTGTTCTCGTCGCTGAAGGTGTTGTAGAGCGCGTCCTCGCTTATGCTGTTGAACGATATGCTGAACGTTCCGCGTTTGGACGAGCTGTCGTCCTCCTTGACAGCACTGTAGAGGCGCGGGTGCCCTACAAGACCGAACGAAATGGAAATCTCCGGTAGATGGTCACCCAGAGCATTGTATGCACCCGACTTCCACAGCAGGTAGTTGATTGCGCTCTGCGTGAATACGAGCAGCGTATTGCCCACCGCATTCACATGTGAGATGTTAGGGTAGTAGCCGATGCTGTTGTCGTCCGTCAGGGAGACAGTCTTTGTGCTGGTGTCCACCCAGTAGAGGTTGTTGTCAGAAGTGTTTCTGATGATGAAATGCTCGAAGCCGCTTGTCTTGTGAATGAAGATAACAGTGCAGTTGTCCGGCAGTTGCAGTGTCAGTTTAGGCTGTCCCACAGGGTGCAGTGCTCCGTCCTCGTTGATGGCGTTGATGGAGACGGCGAGTTGCCCGTCCTGGCAGTCGTAGTCAGACGGTACGGCAGTGAATCCCGAGTATTTTACTTCTGTGTTCATAGCGGATGCTTGTATATTATGGGCAGGCACAGTTCCCCGTCGTGCATCTCCGGTTCCCCGACCATGAACGACGCGCTGAGAGCCTGTATGTGACAGTTGTCGAGCATGAGCCGGCAGAGTTTTACCGAGTTGGCGCAGTAGTTGTGCGAGCCCTTTTTGGTGGGATAGCAAGAAGCGACATGCCGTCCGACGCTGTTGTCATGGTGTTGAGCCAGCAGGAGGCATTCCCCCTGGTGGAAGGCCACGTTGAGGCTGTCGCCCGGTCGTATGGAGAGGGCTCGTACCACCCGTGCCGTGACAGAGATACGTCCGTTTCGGCAGAAGGTGATGTCGGGTCGGCGTGTTCGCTGCAAGAGTTTCATCATAAAGTTATTGGCAAAGATAGTGTATAGGCGTTGAGATTGAATTTTAACTTTAGAATTATCAGACGATAATGAGTTGTACGCAGAAGTGGAACTCCCTGCAGAGGCGTGCTATCTGCGGGTAGTGTTCCGCCGGCTCCGAGTAGGGCAGAAATATGCACCGTTGCCGGGTGTCACATTCGATGCCCCTACGTCGGAGCCGGTAGAGAAGGTTTGCACGGCGTTTAGGGTGTCGCATCACTTGCCTGTTGAGCCGAATCCTCCTTCGCCTCGGTCGGTGGAAGAGAGTTCGTCTACTTCGATGAACTGCATCGGTGTCGTTATGTCAATGTGAATCTGGAAGATTTTGTCTCCCACATTGTACTTCGGCATATTGGGCATGACGTGATAGAACAAAGCCTTTATCTCACCCGTATAGCCCTCGTCAATCGTACCTTCACAGTTGGACAGCACCATGCCAGTCTTCCACACAGAAGAGCGTGGACGAGCCGTGATGCAAAAATTGACGGCTTCGTCTTTTGTGTCACGTTCAATCTGCATGGCGAGACCAGTACCGTAACGGTAGACGTTAGGAGCAATCTCCTCGCATGATGTTGCTACGACATCGTAGCAGAAGTCGGACTTGTGCGCCTTGTGTGGGAGCACAGCTTTGTCGTTGAGTTTCTTAATCTTTACTTTCATAGTGTTTGTGAATTTTGCATATTAATATCTTTCGTCAAAAATCCAGTTTGACCGGATAAAATGGGCAGTCATCACGGAAACCCGTCGTGGTTTGTCTTATTTTTACAAGGATTTTGCGGATACTATCCAAATCCTTTTTTACGGTCTCGCCTTTGATATAGTCTTTCGCTGTGTATCTTATCACGTCGTCGATACCTTTCGTCATACCATCGAGTATATCAAATATCGACGCTACAGTATCGTCAAGTTCTGAAATCCCTTTAAGATTGTTCTCTCTGTCCTCGACTTCGCGAAGCCTTCGCCTTGCTTCGAAGAGCGCGTGCGCCGCTTTGCTCCGATATTCTGTTGCATCATCAACAAATTGTCGCTCAACATCGCTGACGACATGAAAATCTTCGGTTGCCCTTTTGTATTCACTAAGGTTGGAGCCGAGTGGCTTGCCTCTGAAAAACGGCGTACATTCTTCACATTTCCTACCGTCTTTAAGGTAGTATTTGAATATAATATATTCCTTTCCATCGTTGGATTTCAGGAGTTGGCCCGGGGTGAAAAGTTCTTGTTCCATTATTTCTGTTTCTTTTGAAGTTTCCTCATTTTAGCTTGTATTGCCCGGCGCTCATGCCGGTTATAGCGGACGGTGTTGTACTTGTCGTACTCGTAGTTCATCTCGTTGTTGAGATGGCCATCTAATAATTCTTTCATATTACATTGTCCTCCATAATTTAAAGTGGTTGATAAACATGTTGAGTATTTCCGTGGATTGGATGTCGCGTTGCTTCTTCGACCGGCGGAGTTTGCGGTGTGCCTCCGCGACCTTTTGGTGACCGTGCCCGGACACCACGTAGAGAGCGACCGGACCATTCCAGAGGGACCTATCCCTTTGGCTGAGGATTTTTCTTGCAAGTCGGATTTTCATTGTTGTGGTTTGTTAGGTGATACGTTTGCGGGAAATATTCCCCGAGCAGTTTGTAGGCATCCATGAAGACACTTTCGAGATAGTCGAGTTCATCTTTGAGCTCCTTGATGGACAGCTTTGCACATTGCAGTTGGAACAGAGCAGTGCCCATCGCCGCCTGCTGTTCCTTGGTGAGATTTGTTTCTTCCATAGTTTTGCAGTTAGTCTTCGCCGGCGACGATGCGCAGTCCGTCCTTTATTGCTGTAGCCTCACGTCGTGCAGAGCGCTTGGTCTCGCTATCATAGCAGAGCCAGGACGGGTGCTTCGGGTCAGCGAAGTAGTTGTTTTGTTTAATCATTACATGTTTCTGTGCAGATGCACGGTGCGAGAGAGGTTCCGGAGACAGGTTGAGATTACTCTGCCGTTTGAGCCCGTAAGCCATGCGAAGGTGCTCCTTGCGTACCAGTTCCTTACGGTCCTCCGCGCGCTTTTTCATCATGTCGCGGAACTTTTTAGGATGCTTCTCCTTAAAAGTCCTCATCGGGTTGAAGCCCTCGGCACGCAGACGCTTAGTGGCATCGAGAGCCGCCTGAGAAGGGCACTTGCCCCGGAGAGAGTCGTACCAGCCCGTAGCCTCGCATATCCGTTTCGTGTCGCGGGCATGCTCCTTGCGGATAGCCTTCATGTCCTTCTGCAGTCCCAGTCTGCGTTTGAAGCGCTGGCAGGTAGCGAAGGATATACCGAACCACGTCATGATGCGCCGTGTGGAGTGAATGGGGAACAGTTTGATGAACCGTTCCTTGACTTCTCCCTCGAGGACGTATTCCATTGTTCCTCTGGTAGGGTGCGGTCGCATGGGCACCGGCCATTTCGGTTTGGCGGTGATGTCGCGCTTTAGTGGTGTAGATGCGTTGTCCCAGCTCATTTCTTCTGTGCTTTCTTTCCTGCCGTCTTGCGGATGATAGCCTTCGCCTTGTTCTGCATGACGGTGTACATGTTGTCAGTAATCTCTCCCCAATGCGCGTACTTGTGGTAGTCTTCCTTCTCGCTGAACTGCGAGAGCTGTTCACGGCACATGTGCGCCATCTCGTGCAGGTCGTCGAGATGTTCGAACGACAGTCCCTTGTCAGTGCGGTGCAGAGTGTCGTTGATGTCGAGAAGGCATGAATCCATGATGTCGATGGCCATGAAGAGCGTGACGATGAGGCGCTCAATCTCCTGGATGTCCTCCGGTGGCAGGTTGGCGGCGCTCAGTTGCACCTCCGTGACCTGCGATTCTATCTGCTGTTCATAAGCCACCAACACCTTGTCGAAGAGCAGTTCCTTCTGTTTGAGGATGGCCATGGCTTCCGTGTAGCGTCCGTTGGTCTGCAGGCGTTGTGCGTGCTTGGTCATCTCCCGTATGCGCGTGTCAGCCTCGAACGTTGTCCGGCACTGCTCCGTCAGTTCCTGCGTGAGGTGGAAGGTCTTTTTCGTGTTGTGTTTCATTGCTCGCCTATTTTACTCCCGGGTGCTTGTCTCGGATGAAGTCTACGACCCCTTGCAGTTCTACGTTGCAGGTTTCTATTGTCTTGGTGCCCTTCCCTTTGTTGGTGAACGCCATAAGATAATAGCTTTCCCTGGTTAACAACCACCATGCAGCTACAAGTCTGTACTTGACTTCTTTGATTTTCTTTTTCATATTAGTTACGCATTAGATGAATTTTTGTTACTTTGTGTTCGGCTTTCGCAAAAGCCTTGTTGATTTGCTCGAGCAGTTCTCGTTCCGCTTGTTCCGGACGGAAGAGCATCTTAGGGGGTATGCCATCAATCTCCGTGAGCACGCGCTGTCCGTTGTCGAGAGTGAGGAGAGCGCGACGTGAAGTCTTACAGGTGTCCATTGCCGTTTTTATTTATCAGTATACGAAGTATCCACTTACACATTGCGCTCACACGGTGGTCGTAGTGCTTGTGGTCGGCTTTGAGACTGGTCGGCTCTTTTTTCGTGTATTTCTCGCACGTCCAGCCGCCGTCATTGGACGGGTGTCGCTCGCAGAGAGATACACCGCGGCTGCAGCCGATGTGAAATCCTTTGTACATGACGGCATGTTCACATGATGCGCAGCCGTAGCAAGGTTTTTGTTCCATGATTAGTCCTCCTCTACTTTGATTCCGAAAGGCGTACCGTCGGCAAATGTAAGCCTTTCTTTCGCGTTGATATAATCGTATTCACGTGTTCCTTTGTCTATGTAGCATCGTATGTAGTTGTCGCTTACGTAGCAGACCAAAAGATGGATTTTGCCAAACCTGTCATCTTCCAGCCACCCGAACGGCTGATGCTTCCGCATCTCCGCCCAGCACTCTTCTTGGCTATTGAATGCGCGATAGGTCGGTTCGGGCTTGACGCGCCATTCAACGTCCGTATTGAAATTGGGTTCCTCACACCCGCACCATTTTCCTCCGTTCTCGTAATAATACTGCACTTCCTTGCCCTCTGTGTATGCTTGAATGACGGGCAGCAACTGTTTTGCTTCTTCTCTTGTCATTTCTCGTCCTCCTTGCGTTTGAGTTCCACAATGCGTGTGTATAAGCACTCACGGTAAGTCTCCATTGCGGGTAATTGAATAAGCATAAGATTTGCTTGTTCCTTGCCTACAATCTCTGCAAGTTTAGCAACGCTTTTATTTCGTGTAATAAAGTCCCTTAGCTTGTATATCTTTTCGGACAGTTCGCTGTACTCAATCTCCATGCGGTCAAGCGGTGTCTCGGCAACTCGGTAGGCTTCATCAAACGCCTTGTCGGGAGACCATGACTTGTAGCCATCCTTGTACTCCACCTCGTAGCCATCACCAGTGTTGTCACCTACCTTGTAGCCTTTCTCTTTTGCTTCGTCTGCGGTCATTGGCTGTGCATAGACCGTCTTTGTTCCGATGTACTTTTTCATTGTCTTTTTCTCCTATAATTTAAATCTTAATGTTTGGTTCTACTTGTACTACCATGTAGTCGATTTGGCGTTGTAGACTGTCGCAGCGTTGTTCCAGTTGCTGGAGGCGTTGCTCTTGCGGTTTCTTTGCGCCATTTACCAAGACGTTTGCGAGGAGTCCCATGATAAATAGGCTCGCTGTGCATAATATTCCCAAGAGGAAGAATAAGCCAAATGACTCCTTATCCATTGTTGCCTCCTTTCGTTTGCTCGTCTTGTTCGTCGTCCCTTTCGGGGCCGTTGGTGCATCCGAATACCAGGCCGGTGGCACAGCCCCGGAGCAGGCCGGCGGCGAATACCGCCTGGTAGTGGTCATCGGTGACGTGTTTGTACTCCAGTGGGCGGTTCTGCTCTCTGCGCTCCCGCATGAAGTCATTCCATGCCGTCTTGTGAAGTTCCATTGCAATCTCTACCGCCGTGTCGGTGAGAAACTTTTCCTCCTCTGGACTAATCCAGTATTTTCTTTTTTCAATCATGTTGATAAGATGTTAGTTGTTATCTTCGGCTTGTGCCGGAGAGGGGTATCACATTGTAAGTCTTGAATCTGTCGACGAGTCGTCCGTAGCCGTCGTTGCGGTTGAAGCGTCGTGCCAGGCCCTTGTCGTCGAGGTTGGTAGTGAGATGTGCGAACTTGCCGTATTGCGTCCATATCTCGTTGCGTGCGTGCAGGAACTCGTCAGTGAGCAGGCCCGTGTCCATGCCGAAGAACGTCTTGTCCTGAATGCCGATGTCATTAAGACACACATTCTGCGGGTTGCACTTGAAGCCCTTGCTCTCCTCCTCGAAGTAAGTGAAGCGGTCGAGGTTGTTGTGGATCGTGTAGTAGTTGACCATCTGCGTGACCGACAGGTTCCAGAAGAAGCGCGGGTTGCCCGTACGCCGTAGATACTCGCTGAACACCTGCATGAGGAGCGTCTTGCCCACGCCCACACCGCCCTGGATGAGCAGAGACTTGTGGAGCTTGTAGCCACGTCCCGGGAACACCGTCTCCGCCAGCGGGCAGTTGTTGAAGTAGTAGAGCAGGAAGCGGAGTACGTCGCGGTTGTCGTCATCGATGATGAACTTGCGCCGTTGCGGAGCCAGCACCACGCTGTTGGCGATGTGTACGATGAACGTTACGTGTGCCCTGTACACGTCAGGGTCGGAGAGGTCAGGTGCCTGCCGGCGTGTTTTCTCCGCCTCGTCGCGCCAGCGCAGAGCGGCGTCATGCAGTGAGAGCCATGTAGAGGCGTGCTCACGGTCGGTGCGGCATCTCTGCAGGACGGCAGCGTCCCAGTCAGCGTCGCCCGTAGGACGTTTGCCGTACTTCGCCAGTTCCTGGATAAGGCTTTGTGGATATGCGTTCATAATAGTAATGATTTAGATGTCCTGACCGCCGAAGCCCCCGTTGAACTCGTAGGAAGGCGGTGGCAGTTCGTCGTCAGCCGGTTCCGTCTTGCGCTGGCTAATTGGGTACGCCTTGCGCATCCACGAGCAGAAGTGGCGCTTCGCATCGTTGATGTTGGTGTGCGGTTTGCCGTCCCGTTCGCTCTGGTTTTGAAGTAGGAACTCCCCGAGACGCGCGTCCAGTTCGTCAGCGGTGATGCGGAACTTCATGCAGACCGGTTCGTTCCATAGCTTGTCGTCGCGGAGATAGTCAATCTCCTGTTCGAGCGTGAGCGAATACACTGGCGCTGGAGCCTTCTGCACTTCTGCAGGTTTCTGCACTTCTGCAGGTTTCTCTACCTTTGCCGGTTTGGCTTCCGTGTTCTTTGGGCGTCCGCCGAGCTTGCCGTAGCTGGCCCCTTTTTTGCCGTTGTTCTGGCGTGTGAAGGTAGAGTCGATGTCGGCGCGCACCAGGATAAACATACCCTGTGCAAGGTCCGACAGGTTGTCCGGTTCGATACCGTTGAGAGCATATTCCACGATGGCCACATACACCTCCACCTGCACCTCCTTCGGCATGAGCTGGAGCGCCTCGTAGAACGAGCGGCGAAAAACGAAACTGTCTCTGTTCATAGTTATAATTCCTTAATGCGGATGCCGTGCACATGAAGCATCAGTTTCCGCTTGATGATGTATTCAGGCGTGCGGAAGCCCTTGGTATCCTCGACAACCGTCTTGCCGGTGGCCTTGTCAGTGTAAACGAAGTCCGCCACGTAATGGCAGGAGCGTTCGAGCAGTACGCGAGTGGTGCGTTCCTTAAGGTCCTTACCGCATGTGCCGTACTGTGCAGGTATCAGTTCGTAGGACACCTGCTCCCGCAGGTCGGAGATAAGTCCGGCACGCTGCATGAGGTTGAGCTGTGCAGCGCGGTAGTGCTCCTTCTTAGATGCATGAGCGCCCACCTTCTTGTTGCCGTACTTGCTCCGGACCCGGGGAATAGACGTAAGCTTAGCCATGGCTGTAGTATTCGACAATCTTCGTTTCGTCGAGAGTGGCAATTTCGTAGTCCATGACAGACCCGTGCATGTGGGCGGTAACCACCTTGTGCGCATCGTTGATGTCGCTGGCGTTGACCAGGTAATACACAGTCTGCTTCTTCTCCTTGGCAGTCTTCTCGTCGATAGTGATGAAGTTCAGCTTCGCCTTGAAGAACTTGCTTCTGTCGTTGAATCCTGCAGACGGAATGACCACCTCCGTGATATTAGAGCGCTTGACAGCCATTACCTCCACCTCGCCGGCAGAGACTATTGCCGTCTCAGCAGTGGCGCGTGCCTCCGCTTCAGCGAACGACTGAGCGTCGATGATGCAAGCCTCAGCAGTTTTCTTTACCAGTCCGTTCTCCACAATGTCGTAGCGGACGTTTACCTCGAACAACATCATAGTGCGTCCCCCCTTACTTCATTGAGTTTTGCTACAAGTTCCCGGCTGATGCGGAACTTCACCGTGCGGTGTTCCGGGATGGTGACGACAGCGCCAGTCTGCGGGTTGTGTCCCTGTCGCTTGGGAACGATGACCGGCTGGAATGTGCCGAGGCCACGGATGATGATTGGTTCATTCTTTGCGAGCTGTTCTTTGATGACGCGTATAACGCCGTCGACAGCCTGAATTGATGTCGAGAGATGCAGTTTCTCCGAAACAGCTACCTCCTTTGCAAGTTGGTTTTTTGTCATGATGTTTAACAGTTATGGTTTAACACTTATGTCCTTGAATCTTTCCGACGTGTAGCACTTCGACACCGGTATCTGCAGGTCGAGGATGTCCTTGTCGGTGGCGAGGCGCCAGGAGTAGTCGACAGATATTTCCTTGTTTTCGTCGATGTAAGTCTCCCGTATTTCCACCTTCAGCGCATGGATGAAGGGGAATATCTTCACGACAGCGAAGCGCCCGGTGAGTTGTTGGTTTGTTATTTGTCGCATGGTTAGGGGTTAAGAATTTTTAATATATTTCCATTTGTAGCCACAGGACTGGTTGTATTTGCCTTTGCAACAGCGAGTGATATTCTCGCCTCGTATGCCCAATTGCCGAGCTGCATCGTTAATGGACTTGTATGTTTCCAATATGTTTCCACTCTCATCAAGTTTTGCAACAGCCTTCGCAAGATGATGTTTGATGGCCAGACGGTCTCTTATGCGCTGGCAATGCTTGCCGTAATTGCAGTTCTGCTTGCCTGTACACCATTCGAGATTGTCCACAGAGTTGTTTTGTGGGTTTTCGTCCTTATGGTTTACTTGTGGCAGGTTGTCCGGATTCGGAATGAAAGTAAGAGCGACGAGGCGGTGAACCGTATAGTGCTTGTGCGTGCCACGATTACTGAGACATACACGCACGTAGCCGTCGTGAGTAAGTTCTGCCTTTACACTTCTTGGTTTCGGCCGAGGGGTAACGATGTGGTGGCACGTCTATTGTGCAATAGAACGTACATCTCCTTGGTCGGAAATCTCGTACAGTCCCTCGTATTGAGGAATCGGTCTCCATTGTTGTTCCTTTTTATTCATATTGAGGACGTAAGAATTCATTTACAAGTTCACTGAAATACATCTGGTCATTCGGAATTTCGTCATCGGTGGCCATTATCTGATTGGCGATAGATTTCTTCTTGTGTATAAGCGAGTATAGAACATTGTCTATAGTTCTTTTGCCCAACAGGTAATAACACGTCACATTGTCCTTCTGCCCGATGCGGTGAGCGCGGTCCTCGCACTGCTGGCAGTCAGCGTAGGTGTATGGCAGTTCGCAGAACGCCACGTTGGACGAAGCAGTGAGCGTGAGGCCCACGCCAGCCGCCTTGATGGAGCAGATGATGAGTTGCGCCCTGCCAGACTGGAAGGCGTCCACAGCCGCCTGCTTCTGCATCATGTTGTCGCGACCGGTGACAGACACCGCATCAGGGAACGCCTGTTTCAGTTCGTCGACAATCTCGTGCAGAGAGCAGAACAGGATGAGCGGTTTGCCGTTGGCGAGGAACGTGCGGATGAAGTCAATCGTCTGTGCCACCTTGCCTTTAGCGGACAGCGAGCGCAGTGTCATGAACTTTACCAGAGCCTCCATGCGCATCTTGCGTCTTACCTCGAAGTCAGTGCACTGGGTGTACTGGCGCAGGTATTCCGCCAGGTCAGCCTCTGCAAGTATGTATTCCTCCCGGTTGGAGATGTCGACGATAAGGTCGACGCGCGTCTTGTCAGGCAGTTGTGTGAGCACCTTCGCCTTCTCCCGTCGTATCATGCAGCGTGCATACAGTTCCGCAGACAGCTGTTCCAGATTGCGCGGTTCGTCCTCCTCGTCGTTGCGGTTGCGAATGCCCTTGGCAATCTCCCCACCGCCATAGGTTTGGAGGAACTTCGTACGTCCGCCGAACTCCTGCAGGCGTCCCATGATGGAGAGCTGTGCGATGAGGTCAGCAGGCCGGTTGACTACCGGCGTGCCAGACAGCAGTATGCGGTACTCCTTACCCTCAGCGATGCCACGAGCGAAGATTGTCTGTTGCGCCGACGGGTCCTTTACTCTATGGCTCTCGTCGATGATGAGAGACTTGAATAACTGAATGTCAGGAGTGAACACCACGTCCTTCAGACGGAAGCCACCCTTGCGCCCGCCCACGATGTCCCACACGAAGTATTTGCGGAGCGATTCGTAGTTGACCACAGCCACCTGTTGCATTCCCATGCGGAGCAGGTACGGCCATGTCGTGAGCACCGAGTTGTCGAGCACAAGCGCATGCTTGTCGGTGAACTTCTCGAACTCCCTTTGCCAGTTGATTTTGAGCGATGACGGACATATCACCAGGCAGGGGTAGGCATTGGCACAGTCGACCACACCGATGCTCTGGAGTGTCTTTCCCAGTCCCGGTTCGTCGCCGATGAGCAGGCGGCGCCAGCGCAGACCGGCAAGAATGCCCTCCTTCTGGTAGTCGTACGGTTCGACCCGCAGGTGATGGTTGAGTTGTGTCATAGTGAATTGAGATTGAATGCCCAGTATTGGAAGGCAAGTTCGTTGTACTTTTCGAAGCCGGCGTTGTAGGTGGCGTCGCCGCGCTCGATGAATTTCTTGAATATACGGCAGTTCTTCTTGGAGATGGCGTAGATGAAGTCACGGTCAGAGTGAGCGATGTCCATGTACCATGCCCTGGAGCGGTCCCAGTCGAAGAAGTCCAGCGCATTGTCAAATTCCGACTGCGTAGATGCGAAGGTCGTCTTCAGGTCACCGCCGAAGTTGGCGTAGGGCAACCACCAGTCCCACTTGCACCGGGTGTCGAGTGTGAAGGTGAAGCCGCCGTTGTCGAACTCCTGAGCCTTGTTGACCATGTAGCGCTGTGTCTCTGCAGTCTCCAGCACCTTTGCCAGGAACGGGTCGCGCCGTGCTTCCGCACGCAGGGCCCTCTGCATCTCCCTGGCATGAAGGAACTCTTCCTCCGTGCACTGTTCGCCGTCGACCGTCATGTGCAGGAAGTCCACGCGTGCAGGTTCCGTGATGATGGCATCGACGATGGTGCCGAAGCGGAACGCCGCCTCCTTGTCGCCGTACTGCATGTGCGGGTGGAGCAGGTTCTTCAGCTCGGTGAGGTCAGAGTTGCTGACCTCACTCCGCAGGAAGTATTCGTCAGGGTTGTTCATGTCTCTTCGATGTATTCGTCATCAATCTCCCAGTCTTCACAGTCGTCGGCGATATGCTCCCACGTGCTCTTGCGCTTCTGTGGCGTGCGTCCTTCCGCGAAGTCACGTGCTATGTCCTTCAGCAGAGAGATGAGCTGCGCCGGTGTGCGGTACTGGTCAGTGAAGTCTGACATCCAGTCAGTGTCCGAGAAGTCGTCGTCCTCGCGGAAGCATCCGTCCTCGTCCCATTCTATGTGTCCCGGCGTGTAGTCGGTGGTTGATACCGGAGCCGTGCGCATGAGAGTGCACGAGTATTTGATGTCGCGTACAGCCTCTTCGGGGTCGCACTGGTTCCATGGTGCGCGTGAATCATACTCCGCACCTGCAGGATAATTACTTAGTGGCATAGTTATTTGGCTTTTATTTCCTCCTCGTAGGAGACGTGAGACGAACTGATGAATTCCGGGTGGTCCTTGTCGTTGGCAAGTTTCTCGCAGAAGGTGAGCTGTTTCTTGAATGTCTTGAGCAGGTCTTCCATTGACTGGTACTGTCCCTCCTTCGACCACCACATTGATACGGCGGCGAGAACGCCCTCCGGGGTGTGGCATACGATGCGCTTCTTGACAGACGTCTTCGGCTGGTAGCCTGCCGGCGTGACGACGGCCTGGCCGGCGAACAGGATGCCCATCTCAGCCGCTTCCTGTTGCATCTTCTTCTTGGCTTCCTCTTCAGCCTCCTTGCGCTTGCGCTCCTCCTCGACACGGCGAGCCTCTGCCGCTTCGCGTGCCTTCAGTTCAGCCTCCATGCGCAGTTTCTCCTCCGCGTTAGCCTGCGCCATGCGCTCCAGTTCAGCCTTCTTCGACGGCAGAGCGTCAGTGAGAGTGTCGCGGTAGTCGCCAATCTCGAACTTGTACTGCTCCGCAAACTGAGGCATGAGGCGGTTGAGAATGGCAGTGCGCTCCTGTTGCAGGCGCTCCTGCATGTCGGCGAGCTCTGCCGGGATGCGGACGTTGGACGTGAGCTTTGTGCTCCAGGACTGCGGTAGTTCGGCGGGGAACATCTTTATGGCCTTGCACTGTGCCTCGTAGTTGTCGAGCGTTATCTGTGCATTCATGTCGGTGAGCATGTTGATGGCGCTTGCGGCATAGGCGTTGTAGGAACGTTTGTAGTCATCCTCCACGTCCTCCTTGAAGCGGTTGTAGACCTGCTCGCGCTGGTAGCGGAGCATCTCTTCACGGCGCTTGCGCTCTTCCTCTGCACGCTTCTTAGCCGCGTAGGCGTTGCGCTCCTGCTGGATGAGGTAGGGTACAGTGTTGTTCTTTGTCGGGTCGATGGAGTTCTCCATGCCGGTGAACTCACTGCGTATCTGGTCGAACAGTTTTGTTATGGCAGAGCGGTTTGTGTTCATCTTCTTCACCGTGTTCTTCGCCTTGTTGATGTAGGTGGCGCACTGCTGGTCCAGTTCGTCGGTCATGCCCTGTGCCTTAATCTGGTCGAGCAGCCGCTGTCCGTAGTCGTTGCACCGTTGTGCAGACACAGTATTGCTGTTGTAGACCTCCGGTGCAGACTGTGCAATCATCTGCACGTTCTCCTTGCGTACGATGGAGAGGTCGTTGCTTGTTGTCTCGTTCATAGTTCTGTTAGGTTTAGGTTAGAATGTATCGTCGTCATTGTTCTGTGCAGGGTCGACGGTTACGCCTGCAGATGTGTCCTGCGCTGGGGCGAATGATGCCGGCTGTTGCTGTTGGAGCACCTCGCCAGTGGCGGTGTCCGCGTTTGCGCCTTCCGGAGCAGCTACGCCATAGAGGTCATCATTGATTTCCACTTCCTCGTCGACAGCCTGCGATTCCAGTTGCGTGCCACGTCCGATGCGCGCCTTCGGGTATGTCTTGAATGCATGCTTGATGCACTTTGCCACCAGGAAGCCCGGGTCAATCTGTCCGCTCTGTGCGGTGTAGAGAGCGTTGGGCTTCAGACCTTCCCACTGCTTAGTCTGGTAGTTGTAGTGAGCGTTCTGGCGTGCAGAGTAGTTAGACAGGCGTGCCCAGTCCTCCGGGAGCATGACAGCGTAGTCGAAGGAACCGTCAGCACGTGTAATCTTCATGAAGCATGCCACGATCTTCCCGGTTGTGTGAGGCAGACGGCAGGTGTAGTTGACGAACTTCTGGCCGTTGCGCTCGCCGTACTCGAAGGCATCCTCCTCGTAGACGATGACCGGGTTGTCGGCATGGCGTATCTGTCCGCACCGTGCACGGAGCACCAGTTCGCCGTAGCCGGAGACAGTGAGCACGCACTGTGTCTCGTAGCGGTTCTTCTTCTGTCCGCGCTCGTCCACATAAGAATCGACGGCGATGGAGCGGGAGAGAAGGTAAGCCTGCGCCTTGGTGCCAGGGTCGAGTGTCAGACCGGAGATTGCCACGTCGAGGAATGCAGTGAAGATAGAGAAGCGAGAGCACTTCTTGCGGATGTCCTCCTTCTCGGAGAGCAGGCGGTTGAAGTTGCGTGATTCCTTCTCGTAGGCGGCTTCGCCTGTCACGCCGGTGGAAGGTGTCCACATGGCTTCGTAGATTTGGATGAACTTGTCGCGCACGTTGTCGTTGCGGACGATTTCCGTTGGCTGCAGTGAGTTGAGCTGGTCAACTGTAAGTCCTATTTTTCCCATTGTTTGTTGAAATTAAAGTGATTGTTAGTGAACGTCGTTGTTCTTGGTCCGCAGGGCGGAGTCGAACCGCCTAATGAATTGGAACGCAACATCGTGCCTATCCGATTAACACGCTATCTGCGGACTGTGTTTTATTTCTTCTGCTTTGGTTTCCGGTGGAAGTAATCCTGTTGTGTGCGTTGCAGGTGTCGGAGGTCTGCAGTGCGGTATTCAATCTTGCCGGGACGTTTGCAGGGTGTCACCTTGCCCTGTCGGCGCCAGCGCTCCACGTTTGCCCGTCCGAACATCTCGAATGCCTTGTTCTGGCTTATGTATTCCGGGTCCGAGGCATCGTGCTTCAGGTAGCGCACGATGGTGGCGGCGAGGTCGGAGATGAATGTTGCATAGCTGACGCACTTGTCTGCGAAGTTGAACTCCATCAGTCTTCCCCCATCATGCAGAAGTCATGGTAACGTTTGATGATGCTGTCGCTCTTGCGCCACCGGCAGTAGAAGAATATGGCCAGTGCGATGAGGCTCACTGCCATTGCCTTGTCCGCCAGGAAGTGGAGCGCGAATGTGAGTGCTGTTTCGTCTTGTTCTTCTCCGAAGAGGAGTATGAGGCCCAGTGTGCCGAGGATGATGATGACGGCGATGCGGAGGATTGAAGTTGCGGTTTTCATTTTGCTTTGCTTTGTTGGGTTGAACATGGAGGGATTGTCTGGTGCTCTACGTAGCGTCGGAGCAGAGTGCAGTAGCGTCCGTTGATGGCGTTGTGAGAGCGCTGGCAGGAGTTGCAGAACTGGTTGGACTTATTCATGGAGCGTGATGTTTTAGGGAGCGGGCGCGCCGGAGGAATATCGCCAAATATTCAAATTCGTCTGTGCAGGTTTGGCGCGTCCGCCTTATTTGTTTATCTTTGTTGTGCCAAATATTTAAATTCAACTTTTATGATTATCAATCGTGACTTTGCGGTCTCATTGGAGGCCAAGTGCAATCAGCTTGTATGCTGTGAGTGCGGGAAGAATCATTCTGTCAGGCTCGAGGTGCCTGGCGATGTTGTGGTTCCCTGTTTTGCTGACACTAATACCTGTTTGGGCTTCAAGGAACAGGTGAACAATCTCATCAGAACGGAGGTTATGCGCCGCATGACTGACCCGTTTCCGTGGCTGAGGTAGATGAATACCAGTTTGAGTGTATCTTTCCAGGTGATGGGGCTTGGGGTAGTGGCGCTGATGACGGTCACTTCCCATTTCCAGTCACTAAAGAGGAACACTCTTTCCTGTTTCTTTTCTTGCTTTCTCATTTAAGTCTGGTGATTACCTGTTCGTTCAAGTCGCCGGTCTTGCAGCTGGTGACATAGATGTAGCCTTCGCGCTTTAGTTCGCAGCAGGTCTTGGATACTCCGCGCTTGTCGTAGCCTTCCGGTGCCAGGCAGGTCTCGCCGACCGCCATGCCCTTGAGCGCATCTTCCAGTGAAGCAGTTTTAAGTCGTTTTATTTCCATTTTTCCTTGTTTGTTTGATTACTTTTT
>CAVGQS010000034.1:0-5662 GCA_963631415.1 Lactococcus garvieae
GCTGAATTCCAAGCGAGGAATCCAGCCCTAATTTTATCTCTTCAAAAAAAAGTTTTAGCGGACAGCAATAGTTTTTAATCCATTCAGCCAACTCCTCAGCGCTAGGATTTACCAAGTAAGGTTTTCCTAGTTCTTTAGAATTGTCATTGCGTTCCTTAAACTAAACACGAAATAAACAGCTATGACCTTGCAAAGCATGCCTCGAGTTCTCTATATATAACAAGGTGTAGGCCCCCTAAACTTGAAGAATTGGCGATGATAAAACCTTAGAGCTGCCACCAAATGATATTACACCGGAGAGTAAAGATTTATAGTCTAAAATCCATATTCAACTCTTTCTCAGCGAATTAAGTTTGACGCACACACTAAAGAATTTTTAAGTAGTACTTGAGCGATTGAAAACAAGGACTTAAAAAATTTTAAAAGCCACTTGACGAAAAAATCTTGCAGCGTTTCCGCGGAAAATTTTTCGTTAAGTGGCTTCAAAAATTCGCCAGGTGGCTTTGAAAAAACGCCAAGTACTTACCTAAAAACTCTTGAGTGCGGTTTCCTGATTTAGGTTGACTGGGTTGCTATTTCGCAACTTGCGGGGACTGGCACGGCAAAAAAAATCCGCAGCTCCAGTTTGTTGGGGTTGCGGATTTGCAAGTCGTGTCATTTTGAGTTCTAAGTGGCAGGGCATTGCCATCAATGACTTCTGACACATTGTTTATAATTGTCTGCCTGATTAAAGTCGGCCTATATGCGACACGACTAATCCATACGATCTCGATAGTCCTCATACGAATAGCGTTTCAAGATTTCGATACTGCCGTCTGTGTGTTTTAGGGCAATGGAGGGGTGATTTATTCCATTGAACATATTTGTCTTTACGGTGGTGTAGTGTATCATGTCTTCAAACACTACTGTATCGCCAACTTCGAGAGGTTTGTCGAACTTCCAAAATCCCATATAGTCGCCGCTCAAGCAACTATTGCCACCCAGTCTATAGACTCCCGACAATCCCGCCGCTTCATTAGGGGTAATTTCTAATTTCTCTGCCCCTCTCACATCTGGCATATAAGGCATCTCTAGGCAGTCTGGCATGTGGCATGTGAAACTCACGTTGAGTATGGCAGTGCCGATTCCGTCATTTTCCACCACATCGACTACAGTAGACTGCAGATATCCCACCTGCCACAGGAACGCGGAACCTGGTTCCATGATTACTTTCAGTCCGGGATGCCGCTGATGGATGTTGTTTATGCAGTCAATGAGTTTTTCCACGTCGTAGCCTTTTCTGGTAACGAGATGCCCGCCGCCCATATTCAGCCACTTCACTTGGTCGAGAAATTTGCCGAAGCGCTCCTCCACCCTAGTCATTACGTGTTCTAAGGCAGACGAGTCGTTTTCACACAGGCAGTGGAAGTGCAGCCCCTCAATGCCTTCCGGAAGATCGGGCTCCAAACTGTTGCATTTCACACCAAAACGGCTTCCTGGCGCACAGGGATTATAGAGCTCCGTTTCTATCTCTGAATACTCGGGATTAATCCTCAGCCCTGCAGATACATGGTGCTGCCCGCTTTTGTTGAAAGCCCTGACATAGGGGATGAACCGTTCGTATTGTGACAACGAATTGAACGTCACGTGTTCAGAGCAAGCAAGCAGGTCATCGAACGTGTCTGTCTCATACGCTGGCGAATAAGAGTAGGTCAGCCCTCCGAAATAATCTGCAGAAAGGCGCGCCTCATACAGCGAGCTCGCCGTGGTGTGCCTCACATGGCGGTTTATAATCGGAAAGAGTTTCCAATTGGCAAACGCTTTCAGCGCAAGGATTACCTCCACGTCAGCCCGCTTGGATATATCTTCTATCAGCCGCAGGTTGTCTAGCAGCTTTGTTTCCTCCACAATGTAGCATGGAGACAGCGATTGCGTGTTCATGATACAGCACCGTTTTCGGTTTCCTCAGGCAAACCGCCACGATTTTTCCGCTTAGCCGACTTGCTCCGGTTGTTGTCCTTGAACACAACCGACCTTATATGTATCTGTTGTGGCAGCGACCATACGGGCTGCAGCATTGTGACCAAAGCGGTAGCCAGGAAGAACAGTGGGTATTTTAATATGGAAACCCATAATGATTTCTCTAATTCTTCACCCATTATTAATGCACTCGAATAGTTGTCATCCGAAATCTGCAGGACAAAGCTGCCATAAAACAGCACAACTACAGAAACAGAAAGCATCACTGCAGACAAGAGGAACAGGATGCAGAAACTTCCAAAGTAATACCAGTTAAGCGACAAGCCCTTTACAAACGATTTCTTGAAAGGATTAGCACACAACTCCATGTATGACTGCACCAGGCCAAATCCAGTAAAAAACACCACTACAGCTACACCCGTACAAATCAGACTCAAGCAGATGTCGGCGCCGAAAGACTTCAGCAGACATCTGGCGGCACACACAACAACAGCCGCGCAGAGCAACGGAATCCATGTGGACACGGCTTTTCGTATTGACGAGGTATAGACACGAAGCAAAACAGTTCCTGTTTCAGAAGCATCGGAAATCAGCTGTTTCTGCACCAGCCGCATTACCGAAAAGACAAACAGAAGAACCACACCTACAAGCGTATCTGTAAGAATGCCATACCAACCATCGTTCCAAAACACGTCATTGCTGTAAAGGCTCAGCCAAATACAACCAACTATCCCTGCCACGACAGCGGGACACAATTGGATTTTCAGGAGCCTGCCGCTATTGCCGCACAAGAGTCCCCACGCCAGAATGAAGCTGCGGGCAAAACGTCGAGGACTATCCAGCGACGGAGTTTCAGGCTTGTCTCCCCTTTTCAGAACAGCCATCCTTTTTTCTTTTTGCTTCGTTTCTGGCCAGCTTCAGGCAGAGCGGATGTCAGCGCTTCGTAAGACAGGTTGTTGGTTATCATATTATATATGGTCCCCCAATCAGGCAAACCGCCCAAGTTGCGGTCGTCAATATACATGTCGCACTTCACTTTAGGACTTCTTTCTTCCGAAGCGTCGTCTTGTCCATCGTAGTCGCTGTTTATCGCATAGAAAACGACTCCTCGCTCCCGGCACCATTCAACGGCGTCCTTGAGCCTGTCGCCGTGGCGAATGGTCCACAGAATGAGTCGATGCCCGTCTTGTATGAGCTGCTTAAGTGTCTGTGTGGCAAAGGGAATCTCTTTGCCAATCTGGGGATATTTGTGCTCAACTATCGTCCCGTCAAAATCCACTGCTATCAACATAACTCACTAATTTTAGTCAAACGCCATCTTGTTTTCCACAAGTTTACCAACGAAGACTTCCACGTCCTTATTGGCCATCTCTTCACTTACCTCATACTCGTTCAAAAGCGCAGCTACAAGGCTTTGCTTGTCGAAGTCGCCTTTTTGGGCTTCATTCCACAGGAAGACGCCTGTTTCGTTGAGATGAATGATATAGTTAAGGTCCACGCCGCCTTGTCCGCATGGTATCAGCACGTTCTCCCCGCATATGCTGCGAAGTTCAAAGTTTTGGTTCAGTTTCATATACTACAATTTATTATTATCGTTTACATAACCGGTATAGAGCCAGCAGATACCGCCTCAGCGGCAGAAGCTTAATCCACAGAAAAGAATATGCTCTCCACACTCGGCCATCCACATCAAAGCGGTGCGCCTTGCGAATTACGGCTGACACTTTGGCAATGACGTCACCTGTCTCGCAGTGCTCAGTGTCCAAATTGCCGTCGCCCCTCAATATGCACCAGCCATTGTTTATTGACGTCACCCTGTGCAACACACAGCCCCTCTCGACAGTATGTGCCAGCACGACGTCACCCTTATTTATCGTTTCAGCCTTGACCAACACCACTTTGTCACGTTTGTGCTCAATGAAAGGGCGCATGCTCCTCCCACTCACAGCTATCGTCACCTGCCGGCCTTCGCTGACGAGTCCCGCAATGTCTTTTGCCCACAATGCCAGGTCTTCAAACTCAATCTGTTGCATGGCAACCGGATGAATGGTTTCTGGCTATAGTTCCGTGCGACAATTGGGCTGCGGCTTCATCAGGCAAGCACTCCAAACGGTACACCGGAACGGAAGCAATCAACGCTGACATGGTTTCAACCTGATGGTCGTAGGAGCCTTTGTCCCATATCATCAGCGAACACGATGAAATCAACGACGAGAACGCCGACACCACATTCTGTCGTGTTATTTTGTTGTAGGGCTTCTGCTCAAGCATCACAAACGCCCCAGCCTCAGCCCGCTCGTTCTTATAGCATGGCAGCTTACCACTCCACGGAGAACCATAGACGTAGGCTTTTTTGTCGACTATGCGCACAACAGGATTGTCATCGTTGAGCAACGATGTGCCCTGTATAGTTCGCAGCCAAAGTGAAGTATGGGTGCTCTTCCCCGTGCCGCTCTTGCCAAGGAAGAGGAATCCGCAGCCATCTTTAGTGACCACAGAGGAATGCATCATCAGCGTGTCTTTGTAGGCCGACGAAAAGGCATACGCTACCATCAACATGTTGTTGAGGCCAAACACGGCCGACTGTTCACTGCTAGCCACAACATTTATTGCATTGCGACTGAATTGGGGAGCCGACTGCATTGTGGCAGCCAGCAATCCATCGGTGTCATAGATGCGGAAATAGTATCCTTCGCCATTATTCAGCCGGTAAACTTCCTGTAGGAATCCAAGGTCGTCAAAGCTGGCCACCAAGTCTCCGGCAACATCACCTGTCTCTGATTCCGTAGCTACGGCCACCTCACACAGGATATCGTTGACATCACTCACGTCTGTCAAAAACGGAGTGTAGTTGTCGGGCAGACGACGGAAGCGACCTCCTAGTGCTATCTTTAAGTTAAGTCCTGCTATGTCAAGATAAAAGGTTTTCATTTCGTTCAGCACTGCATGTCAGAAATCCTGGTCCAATATCTCCTCTCCCGAATTCTCCTGCTCGTTTGAGTATATGTGTTCGGTGCTAATATACTTAAAGCTGAAGTCTCCTATAGGCTGAAGAGTCGTCATTTTGTTGCGCTGCACATTGCCGCGCACCTTCAGGACTTTCTGTTCGGCCTCTTTCCGGGACTTGCATACATATGTGGCGCACAAATATCCAGTCTTACCCTTTTCTTTGAGATAATCCTTTAGGCTCTGCGTGTAGAGGTCAACGCCGATTGGAGTCTTCTCTTGAATCCGCCCTTCCATTCCGCTTATCTCGAAGATATTGGTGACATAGGTTACAGAGTCAGCATAGCTTGTAGCCACGCCAAACAGATAACGCGGAGCAAGCTGTATGGTTTTCTTGGATTCTTCCAGCGTTGCATTGCCAGAAGCTTTTTTCTCCACTTTGCCTGAGTCTTGAGCAGTGCAAGCCATTGCGCTTTCGCCTGTCACAATGCTTTCCACATGGGAAGAACTAGCAGCTAAGGAATATACAGTGATGCCACCGAACAAAGCGGATAGCACAAAATATTTCAACGATTTCATTTTATTATTGTACAGAAAATTAGCTTTGTGCAAAAGTAGCATTTTTTGTGTAGCCAAAAGACTATCAAGTCTAAAAAGAAGCATAATAATCCGCAAAAAAAACAAATAGCGCCATGCTCAACGCTGGCGCTATTTGTTTTTTGTGGACTAATTCTTGCAAAGTCCATCATTTCTTGTC
>CAVGQS010000034.1:5672-18502 GCA_963631415.1 Lactococcus garvieae
GCAAAGCTGCAAGGCTTGCCGCTCTGAGTCTTGGCTTTAACCCAAAGCACAGGGTCCTTTGAGGAATTGGCAGCCTTGACAACCTCGTCGAAATCTGTCTTGCTGTTCATCTTCACACCGTTCACTTCAAGGATTATCAAGCCTTTGGTGATGCCAGCGTCTTTCATCTTGCCGTCTTTTATTGAGAACACGAGCAATCCGTGAGTCAGGGCAAGCTCCTTCTTCTGCTCCTCGGTGAGCGGCTTCAAGGCAATGCCAAGGCTGTTGATGTCGACCTCTGAAACCGTATCGGTAGTACCTTGTATATTCCTCAATACCACTTGCTTGGTATATTTTTTCTTCTTGCGGATAAACGTCACGGTAACTTTGTCTCCAGGACGGTGTGTGGCGAGAATCTCCTGCATGTCAGCCATGGACTTAATCTGCTTTTCATCAATTGCAGTAACGATGTCTTTCTCCTCTATTCCGGCTTCAGCTGCAGCTCCGTCGACAGGCACCTCCAGGACAATGATACCCTCTGTGACACCAAAGTCAAGGTCGGCGTCAGACTTGCCTTTCTCCTTCTGCTCGTCAACGTATTTGTTGAGATCCGCTCCCGATATGCCGAGCAATGCGCGCTGTACCGTTCCGTACTTTTTCAGGTCATCCACCACCTTATTCATAATGGTTGTGGGGATTGCAAAGCCGTAGCCAGTGAAAGAGCCGGTCTGGCTATAAAGCATGGCGTTGATGCCCACTAGCTCACCCTGTGCATTTACCAGTGCGCCGCCAGAGTTGCCGCTGTTGATGGCTGCGTCTGTCTGTATGAACGATTCTACATCGTTAGCATTCAGCGAGCGCGACTTGGCGCTTACGATGCCTGCCGTGACCGTACTAGTCAGATTGAACGGGTTACCTACAGCCAGCACCCATTCTCCTATTTTCAGCTTGTCGCTGTCGCCAATAGGAATGGCGTGCAGTCCTTCGGCCCCAATCTTTATCAGGGCCAAGTCAGAGGTCTTGTCGGTTCCTATAATTCTGCCCTTGAATTCGCGCTTGTCGTTGAGCTTCACCTGAATCTCATCTGCATCGTCAACCACGTGGTTGTTGGTCACGATGTAGCCATCGGTAGAGATTATCACACCACTGCCGGCAGCCTGGCGCTTAGGCGTCTCTATCTGTTGCTGCTTGCGATTCTGTCCATTGCCAAATCCGAAAAAGTCACCGAAGAAATCGTCAAACGGAGACGAGTATGATTGCTTTACTATTTTGCTAGCCATAGTGACCTTGATATATACTACAGAGTTTACAGTGCTTTCTGCGGCTTGCGTGAGGTCAACCATTGCCCCTACGCCATTAACACTTGTCGCGTTTGCCGTCAGCGCAGAAACGGCGGCAAACGCCAGGCACATTGCCAATGATTTGATTTTTTTCATGATTTATACTTTCAAATTTGAATTCTCGTTTTTCTGAATGCAAAAATATTACATCCGACTGTAATGGCGGCAAACAAGAATGGCTATTTTCCGGTTTTTTCAATTGTTTAACCATAGCTGAATACGTTTAAGAATAGTTTAGATTTGTATCGCACACATTTTTTTGTTACTTTTGCCGACCAAACACCAAAAGAGAAGAGTGCAGAGCCGGACGGCTTGTCGCTGGCAGACTTTGGTCCGCTTGAGGAAAGTCGGGGCATCGCAGGACACCTCGCTTCCTAACGGGAAGTATTCGCAAGAGTGCCTTAATGCAGAAGAAAACAACCGCCTGCCCACGGCAGGCAAGGGTGAGAATGTGAGGTAAGAGCTCACAACGCTCAGCAGTGATGCGGAGCGTGTGCATGGCGAGGGATGAAAGTGCATGTAAACTGGCGGTTGAGGGCTGTCCGTCCAAACAACGCAGTTTCCGCCAGAGGGTAGCACGATAGAGTTGGCCGGTGACGGTCAATCCAGATAAATGGCAGGCTTTGCAGGCAAAACAGCAGGCAAAACAGAACTCCGCTTACAGTCTGGCTCCCACTCTTTTTTTGAAACAAGACGACTTGTATCGGATGTTACTGCGGTATGTTTACACCGCTTTGACCGTGACGAGCAAAAGCGTTTCGAGAGATTTGCCTAACAACATGCAGAAACGTAAAAAGGGGAGACAAATACCGTGTGATGGTACCTATCTCCCCTTTTTTTGCATCAGGGTGGACCAGGGGAGAATCGAACTCCCGTCCAAACAAGCAAGGGACATGGTTTCTACATGCTTAGTCCAGCTTTGATTGTCTGCAAGAAAGCTGAAGCCGAACAGTCAAGATTCTTGCATATCCTCTTTGAGTTTCGCATGCGGCGCGAGGCCGCCGTATGCTATTTCCGATTTGCTGCACCACTATACCAATACGCTTCGGAAAGGGAGTGATTGAGTGATGTCTCGTTCCCGCGCCTGGCGCAGGAATAAAGCAATCCTACTATACTTCAGATTAAGCAGCGAGAGCGTAGTTGTTTTCGCCAGATAAATTTCTGAATGTTGTGTTTTAAGTGCCCCCATACAACGCACTGCATGCTTGCAGATTCCTTGAACTCGCTGTCAAATCCAGTCTGGCCCGTCAGGGTTTTGCAGAAGTCAACTCGAACGTTCCTGCAAAGAAACAAGAATGCTTCCCGTCACTACGGGAAGCAATTCGTTCTGTTGGTAGCGCCTACGGGACTCGAACCCGTGTACCCGGCGTGAGAGGCCGGTATCCTAACCACTAGATGAAAGCGCCATTATATTCATACTGTGCGGAAGCTAGGAGATTCGAACTCCTGGTACGGTTACCCGCACGGCAGTTTAGCAAACTGCTGGTTTAAGCCACTCACCCAAACTTCCATTCCGCACTTTCTCTTAAATGCGGTGCAAAGGTAGCGACTTTTTCTTTACCCACAAAGAAAAAAAAGGTTTTTCTGACACCGTCCCGTTCTATTGTTGTCTTTTGCGATAAAGTTGCCAGCTGTTGTAGACATTGTGCCATATAGAATAGAAGCCGCCAGCCAGCGATGTTATGGGCGACATAAACGTGTAGCCCAACCATATTGCGAAAACCGTATTTTTCTGTCCCAGGCTTTGTGCTGCACTGACAGGCTCGCGATAACGTCTGCCAACAAAACGGCCAAACGAGAACTGGATGGCGCAAGCAATAGCAGAAGCTGCAGCTATCAGCAGCATCAGTGACACGGAGCACTTGGTGTGCACTATTGTCTTCATCGTTACCGCGATTGCCAACATCAATGCGACTGCCCACAGGTAAAAAGGAAGGTTGCGGTATGACGCGAACCACTCCGTGATTCTCGGATTGACTCGCCGCAGAATCATCGCCAGCAGAAACGGACAGAAAAGAAGCGGGAAAATCTTGCTGATTATCAACAGAAACGACGTGAGGAAACCATATTCTGCAGACGGGTGCAGTACAGGAATCAGCGCTGGAACTATCAAGGCCACAACAAGGTTTATTAGTATAGTATAGGTTGTAAGAGTGGCGGAGTTGCCTCCAAGCTTAAAGGTTACAACTGCAGCCGCTGTCGCTGTAGGGCAAATCATGCAGAGCATGAAACACTCAACAGCCACCTTCCAAAGCAGGGGCAAAGAAAGAGTACATACCCACACACATAAAACAAACGATAGCGCCTGAATAAGGATGAGCCAAAGATGCCACCTGGTAAAGTGAAGGCTAGAAAACTTGATTTTGCAGAATGTAAGGAACAGCATCGCAAATATCAGCATGGGCTGTATAACGCCTACTGCTTTATTGACAAAGGCATGTGTGTTGTTCAAGAAAGGGAGTGCCGTATAGAGATAGTAACCGCATATTCCGGCAACTATGGACACCGGCAGCGTCCAATTCTTAAGGAACAAAATGATTTTTGACATTTGCAATAGTTTTGTTTGGCCTTCACACAAGACCAACAGGCAAAGCGGACTTTGGCGTTCTTACAGCCGATTTAAGCCGATGGTCAACATTCTTGGTCGTTGCGTGTTTCTTCACATGCGTCGGTCAATCGGTGGCTGATACGCATAGCACAGAAATTGGGTCCGCACATTGTGCAGAACTCGCCTCCAACAATATGGTTCTGCTTATAGTATTCTATGGCTCTTTCGGGGTCTAGAGACAAGTTGAACTGGTCTTTCCATCTGAATTCGTAGCGAGCCTTGCTGAGGGCATTGTCTCTAATTTGAGCCCCGGGATGGTGTTTTGCCAGGTCTGCTGCATGTGCAGCAATCTTGTATGCCACGACACCGGTTCTCACGTCCTCGCGGTCAGGAAGTCCCAGGTGCTCCTTCGGAGTGACATAACAGAGCATGGCGGTGCCATACCACCCTATCATTGCGGCGCCGATAGCAGAAGTTATATGGTCGTATCCAGGAGCGATGTCGGTAACAATTGGGCCGAGAGTGTAGAAAGGCGCACCGTGGCACTTCTCTATCTGCCGGTCCATGTTCTGTCGAATTTTGTCCATTGGCACATGACCGGGTCCCTCGATAAAAGCTTGCACGTTTTTGTTTCTTGCGTGCTCAACAAGTTCTCCCATCGTATCGAGTTCAGCAAATTGAGCGCGGTCATTAGCGTCGTAGATAGAGCCAGGCCTCAGGCCGTCGCCTAGCGATATGGCAATATCATATTTTGCGCAGATGTCGCAGATGTCATCGAAGTGCTCATAGAGAAAACTCTCACGGTCGTGCCTTATGCACCACTCGGAGATGATACTGCCGCCGCGGCTCACCATTCCGCAAAGGCGTTCCTGCGAGTAGTGTATGTTCTTTCTGCGTATGCCACAGTGAATGGTGAAATAGTCCACACCTTGCTCACCCTGTTCAATGAGAGTGTCGCGGTAGTTTTCCCAGTTGAGTTCCATGGCCTTGCCATTGACCTTCTCCAAGGCTTGGTAAATTGGCACGGTTCCTACGGGGACTGGGCAATTCCGTATGATCCACTCTCTCGTTTCGTGGATGTTGTTTCCGGTGGACAAGTCCATCAAGGTATCGCCACCCCATTTGCAGCTCCAAATGGCCTTTTCTATTTCCTCATCAATGCCTGATGACGTTGAGGAATTGCCTATATTGGTGTTTATCTTAACAAGAAATTTGCTGCCGATGACCATAGGTTCCGCCTCAGGATGGTTTATGTTGGCGGGGATTACGGCTCGTCCCGCAGCCACCTCCTGCCTTACCAGTTCGGGAGTGATGGTCGACTCTATGCCATTAGCCTCACTATTCATTTTTTCCCTGACAGCGACATACTCCATCTCGCGGGTAACAACACCCTTGCGGGCATAGTACATCTGAGTCAGCTGACGACCCTCTTTTGCTATCAGCGGCATGTGGGTGTTCGGAAACCTTATACTTTCCAGACTGGGGTCTGCAGCACGCATACGCCCGTACTCCGAAGAAAGCGCATCCAGCTGTACAGTGTCGCCTCTTTCTTCAATCCAAGGAGTGCGTATGCGTTCTATGCCCTTAGTTATATCAATCTTCTTCGACGGGTCGGAATACGGCCCAGAGGTATCGTAAACGGTTACGGGGTCATTTTGCCTTTCGGTTGTTGTGCCGTCAGCATTTTTGGCAACTGTAGGAGTTAGGCGAACCTGTCGCATACCAACTTTCAGGTCTTTATAGATTTGGCCGTCTAGATATATTTTTTCAGAATCCGGATATGTTACGGTAAAGTTTTTGTTCATCTTGCAGTTCTGATTATTCTGCGAGCAAAGGTAAGCATTATTGCAAAAAGAAAGACCGATGCAGTTGCCGTTTTTTATCTCGAGCGGCGAAACCATGGCAACGGCCCCCGATTTTTACCTTAAGACAATGCACAATTCAGTATTTTTGACTAATTTTGCATAGAAACACATTTTGTGCTGACACGCTAATGAGGCGACGTACAGTCCTTGTGTTATCACAACAAAAACACCACTTTACAATGGGATTTTTCAATTTTTTTAGTTCTAAGGAAAAAAAAGAGGAACAACGGCAACATCTCGACGCCGGTCTCGAAAAAACACGAGAGGGGTTGTTGCAGAAACTGACACGCGCTGTTGCAGGAAAGTCAACAGTTGATGACGATGTGCTTGACAGTCTCGAAGAGTCCCTCATGGCATCAGATGTCGGTGTAGACACAACCCTTGAAATCATAGACAGAATTCAAAAAAGAGTCAAGCGCGACAAATATGTGAAGACAGCTGAGCTCAACTGTCTGTTGCGCGACGAGATAGAGCAAATGCTTCAGGATCACGGCACACCCACTGCGGCCGAATTTCTGTCTACAGAAAAAATGCCATACGTAATCATGGTAGTTGGCGTCAACGGAGTGGGAAAAACCACAACAATAGGAAAATTAGCGAACATGTACAAGCAAGAGGGCTTGAGCGTGGTGCTTGGCGCAGCCGACACGTTTCGCGCCGCTGCCATCGAGCAACTGGAAACATGGGCACAAAGGGTTGACGTGCCGATAGTGAAACAAAAAATGGGAAGCGACCCCGCCTCGGTTGCCTACGACACCATAAGTCATGCCATTGCGCAAAAGGCAGACGTTGTAATAATAGACACGGCAGGACGCCTTCACAACAAAGTCGGACTGATGAACGAGCTCACCAAAATAAAGAACGTAATGAAGAAGCAACTTGATTACGCTCCCAACGACGTGATGCTCGTACTTGACGGCTCCACTGGCCAAAACGCCTTTGAGCAAGCCAGACAATTTTCGCTCGCCACAGAAATCACTTCGCTCGCCATTACCAAACTTGACGGCACAGCAAGGGGCGGAGTGGTAATTGGAATCAGCAACCAGATGAAAATTCCAGTGAAATATATCGGTGTCGGCGAAGGAATTGAAGACTTGCAAACATTTGACAAACACGCATTTGTCGGCTCGTTGTTCAAGCAGAACTAATCCGCCAGCAAGCATATCGTCAGCAAACAACACAGACTTTCAAACAGCAAACATATAATACCACAATCAAGTGTCAGTCGTAGATTTAATAACAATGGGGTGTTCTAAAAACCTCGTTGATTCCGAACATTTACTGCACATGTTCAAGGTGGCAGGGTATAGGATTTTTCACAACCCTAAGAGAATACATAACGACATTGCAGTAGTCAACACTTGCGGATTTATAAGCGATGCCAAGCAGGAAAGCATTGACATGATTTTGCGCCTTACCCAGTTGAAACAGGAGAGGAAACTCAATAAAGTGATTGTGATGGGGTGTTTGTCAGAAAGATACAAAAAGGAACTTGCAGAAGAAATCACGGGAATTGACCGCTTCTACGGCAAATTTGACTGGAAAAGCCTCGTCAATGACCTTGCCAAGGAAACTGGTGCCCCCTGTTGCTCCGAAGCTACCGGACAAAGAGTGTTGACAACCCCGAAGCATTATGCTTACATCAAAATTGCCGAAGGATGCAACAGAAATTGCGCGTACTGCGCAATACCAGCCATGACGGGACCGCACAAAAGCAGGCCAATAGAAGACATCCTTGACGAAGTAAAGACGCTGGCGGCGCACAGAACTGTTGAATTTCAAATTGTAGCTCAGGAGTTGACATACTATGGTTTGGATCTATACAAAAAGAGGGCTCTTGCCGAACTCGTAGACAAAATGGCACAGATAAAAGGAGTTCGATGGATTAGACTGCACTATGCATATCCCAACGCCTTTCCTGAAGACTTACTGGACGTAATGGCAAAGCACAAGAATGTGTGCCGATACCTTGACATTGCACTGCAGCATGCAAGCGACAATATCTTGCAACGAATGAATCGCAACATCACTCGCGACGAACAATACGCCTTAATTCGCAAAATCAGGAGTAGGGTGCCTGGTGTTGCGTTGCGAACCACGTTTATGGTTGGATTTCCTGGTGAAACGGACGAAGACTTTAACGAACTTTTAGATTTTGTCAAGTTCGCCAAGTTTGAAAGGATGGGAGCTTTTATTTACAGTGAAGAAGATGGCACACCAGCCTCAGAAATGTACCCCGATGACGTTCCGGAAGAAGTCAAGCGCCAGAGACTAGACCAACTTATGTCTGTGCAGCAAGACATCTCTGAAGAGCTGTCGGCTAGGCAAGTAGGCAAGACTCTGGATGTTATGATTGACGGACGCGAAGGAGACTATTATATAGGAAGAACCGAGTTTGACTCTCCCGAGGTAGACGGTATCGTCTACGTTACGCCAAAAGAAGGACACCGCATGAGAAGAGGCTGTATATATAAGGTGATGATTACCGACTCTAACGAATTTGACCTTTTTGGTGAGGAACGCTAATATGACACGAAAATGAACAACAAGGAATTCATTACAGAGGTGGCGCAAAAGCTATCCGTAAGCAATAATCAATGCCAGAAGATGTCGTATGAGTTTACTGACTCTTTGACAAATGCGTTGGAGGGTGGCAACGAGGTCATCATCGCAGGATTGGGCTGCTTTGAAATAAAGAAAAAGAAAGAACGGATAATGGTCAACCCCTCAAACGGCAAGAAGATGTTAGTTCCCCCAAAACTCAGCGTCAGTTTCAAAATGTCGAGCACTTTTAAGAACAAGATTAACTAAACGAAGAAGCGGCACGACCAATGACAAAAGGAAAAATCACTTTACAGACTTTATCTGAGATAATGGCAAACAACACAGGACGGAGCAAGACCTCTACCGAGATGTTTGTCAGGGCATTTTTCGCTACGCTTAAAAACGCTTTGGCAAAAGACAACATTGTCAAGATAAAGGGATTGGGTACTTTCAAAATGGTTGTTGTAAACGCCCGTGAAAGCGTAAATGTAAATACCGGGAAAAGGGTATCTATAGCTGAATACAATAAAATCACTTTTACACCCGACAAAAACCTCAAGGACAAAGTCAACCGTCCTTTTTCGCAGTTTGAAACAGTCGTAATTGACGACGAGGAAATTTCTGCTGTTGTAGAAAACAGCCTCGAGCCTTCAGAAAACACAGCGGAGGGGGCACTTGCACCAACAGAAAACACCGCAGACAACAACAATTGCGATATTGTTGACACCAAAGAGCCAACAATGCAGACAGACAGTTTGCTAGATGAATACAAAGTAGACCCTGATGCACCTGAAGCAGGAACCGAAGCAAAAGAGACGCCCTACCCTTGCGAACAAACTGAAAACGACCAGCAAGAAGCAACAGGTGACAACCACGAGAACGGACAAATCGACTCACACAACAAACGAAGACTTTGGTGGATTATACCCATTGTAATAGTACTTATTGGCATTACATACGCATTAGGCTATATGCGCATTATCGACTTTTCGCTCTTGACGGGAAAAGGCAAAGAGAACATTGCCGTTACAAGTTCTGGGCAAAACACGACAAAGTCAAAGACGACGGAAAAAACAATAGAGGAAGATACGCTGGCTTTGAAAAATGACACAATCAGCAAGTTCCCTCAAATTAAAGGCGGGAAATATCTAATAACAGGAATAAAGACATACCGGAAAATCAAACCCGACTACGATGTGACGCGCTACTGCTTACAGATTTACGGGAACAAGGATTGTCTACCGTATATCCTCTTGCTGAACAACATAAAAGAAGACGACATTAAAGTAGGAAAAGTACTGAAATTTCCGACTCTTATAGAAAACAACATTACCAAATAACTTTAATTTTAAGTACAATGACAAAAAAAAGTGCATTACAAATTGCAAGAGCTGCCTATAGCCCAAAGCTTCCGCTTGGACTTCAGGGAGACGTAGATGTAAAAGAAGGCGCACCTACGCAGAGTGTAGCAGACCAGGAAGAAGTCAAGAAGCTTTTCCCTAACACCTATGGGCTGCCTTTGGTGGAATTCGTTCCCGGCAAGAAAAAGGCTTTCGCCCCGATGAATGTTGGCGTCATTCTCTCAGGCGGACAGGCTCCTGGCGGACACAACGTCATCAGCGGGTTGTTTGACGGCATAAAGCGTATCAACCCCGAGAACAAACTCTACGGTTTCCTTCTGGGCCCTGGCGGACTGGTTGACCACAACTACATAGAGCTCACCGCAGACATTATTGATGAATACAGAAACACTGGCGGTTTTGACATGATTGGCTCCGGCCGTACAAAGCTTGAAAAAGAAGAACAATTTGAAAGCGGTATCAAAATCATCAGGAAATTAGGTATCAAGGCACTTGTAATCATTGGTGGCGACGACTCCAACACTAACGCTTGCGTTCTGGCAGAGTATTATGCCGCAAAGAATTATGGTGTGCAGGTAATAGGCTGTCCCAAGACAATTGACGGCGACCTCAAAAACGAGCAGATTGAGACATCTTTCGGCTTTGACACTGCCTGCAAGACCTATTCGGAAGTTATAGGCAATATCCAGCGCGATGCTAATTCTGCAAAAAAATACTGGCACTTCATAAAGCTGATGGGACGTTCCGCAAGCCATATTGCATTGGAATGCGCTCTGGAAGTGCAGCCTAACATTTGCCTTATATCCGAAGAGATACAGGAGAAGAAACTGTCGTTGGATGACATCGTGACATATATTGCAGAGGCTGTAGCTATGAGAGCAAAAGACGGCAACAACTTCGGAACCGTTCTTATCCCTGAAGGACTAATTGAATTCATTCCTGCAGTAAAGAGCTTGATTGCAGAACTCAACGACATCCTCTCGTCAAAGGAATACACAGACGCCAAGCCTTCTGACAATGTAGCATGGTTGCTTGACGGTCACTTGTCAGAGAGCAACACTGCGACATTGGCATCTCTTCCGACTTCCTTTGCACAACAACTTACTGGCGAGCGCGACCCACACGGAAACGTACAGGTTTCACTTATTGAGACAGAGAAACTTCTGTCATCTATGGTTGCCGCAAAACTGCAGCAATGGAAGGCCGAAGGAAAATACAACGGAAAATTCTCAGCCCTGCACCACTTCTTCGGATACGAGGGACGTTGCGCAGCTCCTTCTAATTTCGATGCAGACTATTGCTACTCGCTTGGAGTAAGCGCGTCTCAACTGATAGCAAACGGCAAGACTGGTTATATGGCAATTGTCAAGAACACTACAAAGCCAGCCTCTGAATGGGTTGCAGGCGGTGTGCCAATTACCATGATGCTTAATATGGAGAAGAGAAACGGCCAGATGAAGCCCGTTATCCGCAAGGCTCTTGTAGAGCTCGATGGCGCTCCTTTCAAAGCTTTCGCCGCTCAGCGTGACAATTGGAAGAAGAACACTTGCTACGTTTATCCTGGCCCTATCCAGTACTTTGGTCCGTCAGAAGTTTGTGACAAAACAACAGAGACTCTCCGATACGAACAAGCATAGGTTAATAGACAGACTGTAGTGTTACTCTACTTGCAGACTGAATAATTGTCATCAAGATACTAACACAAACAGCAAACAACAAAAAAAGGAGTGCGATTTGTTTCGCACTCCTTTTTTTATTGTTCAAAACTCGCTTGCGATACAACTACAAGCATATTTTGGAACATTAGACAATGCCCTGAGCCATCATAGCCTTGGCAACCTTCATGAAACCTGCAACATTGGCACCCTTCACATAGTTGACGTAACCGTCTGCCTCTGTACCATATTTGACACAGTTTTCGTGAATGTTCTCCATGATGCCATGAAGACGGTTGTCTACCTCTTCTGAAGTCCAAGACAAGCGCTCAGAATTCTGGCTCATTTCAAGGCCAGAAACCGACACGCCACCAGCATTTGCAGCCTTTCCAGGAGCATACAGAATCTTGGCGTTCTGGAATACACGTATTGCGCCAGGAGTTGACGGCATGTTGGCACCCTCGCTAACAGCAATAACACCATTTGCGACAAGAGCCTTAGCAGCCTCTTCGTTGATTTCGTTCTGGGTAGCCGAAGGCAACGCGATGTCGGCTTTCTCCGTCCAAGGCTTTGCGCCTGCTACGTACTTTGCAGAAGGATACTTGTCAACATATTCCTTTATGCGGCCGCGATAAACATTCTTGAGCTCCATGATGTAGTCAAGCTTCTCGCGATCTATACCATCTGCGTCATAGATATAGCCGTCAGAATCGCTCATTGTGAGGACCTTGCCACCGAGCTGAAGGACTTTTTCTGCAGTGTACTGAGCAACATTGCCGGCACCGCTTATGAGGACAGTCTTGCCCTTGATGTCAAGTCCTTTAGTCTTGAGCATTTCCATCAGGAAATAAACGTTGCCGTAGCCTGTAGCTTCAGGGCGTATCAGAGAACCTCCGAATTCGCGACCCTTACCTGTAAACACGCCACTAAACTCATGAGTAAGCTTCTTGTACATTCCGAACATATAACCTACTTCGCGGCCACCTACACCTATGTCTCCTGCAGGAACGTCAACGTCGGGACCGATGTTGCGTGTCAATTCAAGCATAAATGCCTGGCAGAACCGCATTACCTCAGCATTGCTCTTGCCGCGGGGTGAAAAATCGCTACCGCCCTTTGCACCGCCCATAGGAAGTGTGGTAAGGGAATTCTTGAAAGTCTGCTCAAAAGCCAAGAACTTCAAGATGCCGAGATTCACAGACTTATGGAAACGGACACCGCCTTTGTACGGGCCAATGGCATTGTTGTGCTGTACTCTATAACCTGTGTTTGTTTGGATATTGCCTTTGTCGTCCATCCAGCTCACGCGGAAAGTGTATATACGATCAGGGATGCAAAGTCTCTCGATAAGGTTTGCTTTGTCAAACTCAGGATGCTTGTTATACTCCTCCTCAATAGTAGAAAGAACCTCTTCTACTGCCTGGTGGTACTCAGGCTCGTTTGGAAATCTGCGCTTAAGATTTTCAAGTACTGTTTTTGCGTTCATAAATTAGTTGTTAATAAAATACAAATCTTATTGCAAATTTAGTGCTTTTACA
>CAVGQS010000035.1:0-18387 GCA_963631415.1 Lactococcus garvieae
GCGAGTCGGTGGCTGAAGCACTGGGTGTGGACGTGGAATGGGTTGACCATATGGAAGCCATAGGATAGTTCCTGTCCTCAATGCCCAAACGTGCACGCAGAGACTGATTGCTCATCTTTTCGTTGGATACGTATTTCAGGCAAGCATGTTGGTAGCAAGCTCTGACACGCTCTGTTTTATCCAAGTCAGCAAACTTGCGGTATGAGAACACCGTTGCAGTGGTCCTATTCTCTTGCAGTTGGAAACGTACTGGTGGTAATTGGTATAACTCCACATAGAATATGACTTATCCGATATTTTAAAGTTCCTCGTTGAAAACGAGGAACGGGACTTAAAGAAGGCTTGAAAGCCTTCTTTAAAAGGTGGCGCGACCATCAAGGAGAAGATTGCTTCGGAGCAGGCACGTCTGAAAGCCATTGAGGATGCGAAGAAAGAGCTGGAGCATTGGCGGAAGATTGCTGGGGTGAACGCTGAGAGAAAGAAAATAGCGGAAGAGGAAGAGAAGAAGAAAGGCACTGCTACCGCCTTAACCCCTAGTCAGTCTTTCGATGAAGCAGGTGCTGTCGCTTCAGACCTTTCTGAAGGCAAAGTTACTGACAATTCCGAAGAAACCAAAAGTTCAGAAGAGAAAGTTGAGGAGACAGAGCCGACTGAGGCTAACACAGAAGAGACTACGGAAGAGGCTAAAGAAGAGATAACTCCCGAACAGGAGGCATCTGCTGCTGATGTAGAGGGGAATGACGAGAACGCAACGTCCGCAGAAGAAAAAGAACCGAATGCACCTTCACAAGAGGGCTCATCCCGAAGCGGAGTAGAGGAAAACACACAGACGGAAGAGGAATCTTCCAAGGACGATGCCACAGCACGTGAGCATCGTTCCGAAGGTGTGCGCCCCTTGACTGACGTGGAGCGTGCCCTGCGTGACGAGATTGTCTCCCTGATGCGGAAGAACGGCTTGGAGGTCATCACGGACGAGAAGGAAGGACAGAGGGTGCTGGACTGGGCGAACGGGAAAGGGGTAAGGCTTATGGCTTTTGGAGAGCCTTATGACTATGAACAGTATCCTCTGGGACGCGTTGAGCCCAACCTTGCTGACAAAAAAGTGGAAGTGGTACACGCAACTTCGCAGCATGGATTTTCCAATTACAAGGAAGCCTATGATTGGGGTGTAAAGAATCTATGCAAAACCTATACTCCCGAACAAACTGGAGGAAAAGGATTTGTGGAGATTAATCCGAAGATAATAGACAAATATATTTCAAAAGATGCAAGAAATGCAAGTTCAAATGAAGACTTACATTATGCCGTATTAAAGGTCATTCCACAAATCATAAAGAATGGAATTGACGTTGAAACTCATCCCAATTTTGCAAAGAAGGATGGGAAACGCGCTCCTAAAAACGGATATGACAAGAATGCGCTTGTTCATCGTGTTTATGCAGCGGTAACTGTAGACGGGCAATTGTGCCGCGTAAAGATTACGATGAAAGAAAATTTGCAAGATAACACGCTTGCGAACAAACCATATTCGTATGAGGTAGAAGACATATCAACGAAAATAGAGTCGTTGGAACCCATTGGTGACAAGGTCAACGAAAACCAAGTCGGCATTTCCAACAACTCTATTAGTGTTGCAAATTTACTGAACGGCGTTGAAATGTCCTACAATCCGGGCGCAAAAGTTTTGGATGAGAGCAAAAAACGTATGAAGTCTGCTTTCGATTCGACGGCGTTGGATAAATTGGAAGGTCGTGGAACATTGCAGTCCGAAGTAACTGACGTGACTGACCTACCGAAGGATATGGCATACCGTGAAACCGACGTAAACGAACTTGAGGACATTCTTGAAGAGGGTATCATGCGCGAAATTCCGTATGAAAAAACAGTAGAGGGGATAGATACATCAGATTCAGTGTCAAGACGTGGTTTTGTATTCAATTTCGGTCGTGAACATGGGCGTTCTCATGGGGTTAAGGCTTTCGCTAAGGGCGCACCATGGACTATTGTTTCGAACGGCGGAAGCACGGCAAGCGGAACGGCGCAGAAAGTCATCATAGGTTTCCCGGGAAACGTAACACAATGGAGGACTGGTTACCACGGGCGTTACACCAAACCGACGAATTTTGATGAAATCGAGCATGGCAAGGCTTTGGCAATAAGGTTTGACGAGGATGGTTATATCGCCGAACTCCCCATAGGTCAGATGAAAGTCTGGGTGTACGACAAAGAAGGCAAACTACACGAATTCACGCCATACACAGAGGATGCCAAGATAACCGACAAGGTTCGTTTCTTCCGCACAGAGAGCGGTGAGGCATACGGCTACACGGTGGGCGGCAAGATTTACATCGACCCGAGGATAGCTACGGCGGAGACTCCGATACACGAGTATGCGCACCTTTGGGCTTCGGCTCTGAAGGCTGAGAACCCTCAGGAGTGGAAGAACGTGGTGTCGCTGATGAAGGGAACGGCCATTTGGGACGAGGTGAAGGAGCGCTATCCCGAGCTGAAGACCGATGATGCGATTGCCGACGAGGTGTTGGCTCATTATTCAGGACGCAGAGGTGCGGAGCGGTTGCGTGAGGAGGAGCGGAAAGCCAAGGAGGAGAAGGACATCTTCGCCATGGCTGAGAAGCTGTCCGCCATAGACCGACTGAAGCGTGCACTTGATGCCTTCTGGAAGGGTGTGGCTGACTTCCTTCATATCCACTACACCAGTGCCGAGGAAGTTGCCGACCGGGTGATGAAGGACTTGATGGACGGTGTTGACCCAAGGAAGTTCGGTGTGGATGAAAATGCCAGCTTCCAGTTCGTTGGCGAGAAGGGCGCAGTCGCTTCTGATATAGAAGAGGTGAATGAGCGGTTCAATGAGCAACTGAAGACACTGACAGAGAGAAATGCGGATAGCGTGGTATTCTCGTTAGGGCATCCATCAGCAGTACTGCAATCCGCCGGCGTTGAGAACAAACCAATGAAACTATATGGCAACAAGGTGATGAAGAAGATGCGCAAGCACGGCTTCGCATTAGAGGAACTGCGCGACTTGCCTCGTGCGGTGGCAGACCCTATTGCTGTATTTAACAACTATGGAGAGGACGGCAACCGCTCAATCCTTACAGAGTTGAGAACCAGACAGGGCAACTTTCTTGTTTCTGTGAATATTGGCAAGGACGCAGATGTAGACTTCAATATTGTGCGTTCTGTATTTGGTAAAGGTGATGAGAATGTGGTAGGTTGGATAAACAAGGGGTTGGCTACCTATATAAACAAGAAGAAAGCCCTAACATTCCTGTCCCATCAATCCGCACCAATAGCGGCAACAGCAGCAAACGTAGAGCTTTTATCTGCGACAAAGTTAGTTGAAAACTTTGAAAATCCAAAGGTTGACGGCATAAGAAATACCGAAACGGCAAGGGAAGAGGCTGATGAAAATGCGGAAGAATTGAAGCTTCGCACAAGCGAGGAACTCAATTCCGAATATGGAGAGCGCTGGTTGAACGTGCGGGTCACAGGGACAGGTCCTTTGACCCTAATTCACCATTGTGATATTCTTATGGGTCAAAGAACCTGTCCCTGTGACCCTTCTATTGATCTATAAACGAAGAAACGGACGAAACCTCGACAGCCAATGAAAGAATTTCATCCCGTCAAACTGAAGTCTCGTCCGATTCGGGTGCAAATTTAGACAATAGAATTGAATTGCCAAGTGATTACAAGGAAAAACTTTCTGCAATTCCCAAAAGTTGTTGGCAGAATCTAAAGAAAAAGCTCTTCGCTTTATCGAGGCCCTCCGCAACCATCGTGTAACCACAATAACAAGTAAAGAGCTTGATTTTGCGCCAAGATAGTTTAAAACTTTGAGAACAAAAAGTTTTCGGAGATGTAAAATGCGGATTATCTTGAAGTTGCAGACGAGTGAGGAGAAAATATTTGTCGCAAAACAAGAGGTGGTTTTACGCATACCGTTGTGGGGGGGAAACACCTCTGTTGAAAAAACTAGGACTTCAGTTCATCAGAGAGCCACTTGGCATCATTTTGCGCGGACCGGACGTTTCCGGACTCCGAGAAAAGGTTAGCCGTTTCCGCGAAAACGGGAAGCCATTTCTGTTTGAACGGCTATCCGTTTCCGCGGAAATTGGAACGCCAGGTGGCTCTCTGATGAAGAGAAGTCCTTGTCTGATGAAACGAGGTGGCGTAAAAAATGAAGAAAATAGGAAAAGATTTGTGCGATAGAGTTTTGTCGTGCAATTTTGATGAAGTAACTTTGCCGGAAGAGTAACGAATTTATTGAGTATGTCAGACGAAAGAACGGAGAGGGACGACGTTTTTATCAACGACTTTCATAGAGAGCAATACTTGCGCTGTAAGGCTACGGACGAGCGAATGAAGTCGAAACATTATACCGTGGAATTTGCGAGAGCGCAGTCCAAGCGAATGAAAGAGCTGGTGCGGAAGGCAGAAGAAGAAATGAGGAAAAAGAAGAAATCCTCTAAGGCTGGGCAATAGGCATTGGCAGTGCAGTTTCAGCCAAGGGCAGTTGAACTTAGAGGATGTTTAAAACAAAAGAGAATAAAAGAGATTAACGAAAATTTTAAAAATGCAACAGGAAAAGAACGACAAGCAACCGTCGACGCAGCCATTGCAGAACGGAAACGAAACGCCGAAGCAGCAAGAGCAGGACGAGGCGAGAGAGTGGAACAAAATGGCGATAATGTTGAGAGCGCTAAAGAAAATGCGGGAATAAAGAAAGGTGCTGCAAAAGAGGCGGCATCAAAGGAGACCGTCTTGGCAGAGGTCTCTCGCAGTTTGTGAGCGGCGTTGAACTATACGATAATACCGCCAGAAGTTTGTCGGATCTGGAGACTTCTGACGGTATCGTTGATGCGAAATTACGTTTTGAAGATGCAAAGAGAGGGGACGCAATAGAACAAGAAAACGAAAGGTATCAGCCAGCGAGTTATGGAGATAAGAGACTCCCTACTCCCTACGTCCGTAACGTACTCTGGTGAATTCCTTTCTTAATAGTGCAAAGGTAATGTAAGGTTTTGAAAGTCCAAATTTTGATGGCGTGAAAAATGTTTGGGATAGCATAAGCCGAGCCGTCGAAATGCTAGGTTCGGCGTTTGCTGATTTAGTGATTTTTTGGGGAAGCGGCATGTTTTCTGTTGCGCGGGCGCACGGTTTGAGATAATGTGGCTAATTTTGCCGGCGCCAAAAAATGGCGAATACAGAAAACAAGCTGATTATGGAACGTAAGGATGAGGGACTGAAGGCCCTGGGGACAAAGACGCGTTACGCAACGGACTATGCGCCGGAGGTGTTGGAGACCTTCCAAAACAAGCACCCGGAGAATGACTACTGGGTGAGGTTCAACTGCCCGGAGTTTACGTCGCTGTGCCCGATTACGGGGCAGCCCGACTTTGCGGAGATAAGAATTTCGTACTTGCCCGACGCCAAGATGGTCGAGAGCAAGAGTCTGAAACTCTATCTGTTCAGTTTCCGCAATCACGGTGACTTTCACGAAGATTGCGTAAACAAGATAATGAAGGATTTAATTGCGCTGATGGACCCGAAGTATATAGAGGTGACGGGAATCTTCACGCCGCGCGGTGGCATCAGCATCTATCCGTATGCCAACTACGGCAGGCCAGGAACGAAATACGAAGAGATGGCGGAGTTCCGCATGCTGCACCACGACATGTAGCGGCGGCAAAGCTCACACACCCCCTACGCGAGGTACAACCCAAGCTCCTTGACGGCTTTGTCGAAGTCGGGGTAGTCTTGGCACATCTTGTTGAGCAGCGCTGTGGGGTTGGTGATGACCCGTATAACCTCAGCAGGGATTATCGCCGTCTGTATCTTCACGTCGTCGAGGCGGAGAGCCTTGTTGAGCGACTGCTCTATGAAAGGAATGAATTCTCTGAAGTCCTTGACGGACATTTCGTCGTGGAGCGACACGACCACGGTGTGGTCGCTCTTGCACTCCAGCGGCATGGCGAGCATCCTTTGCGACATCGACACGCTGCGGGGCTTGATGGCCTCGCTGCACCGCTTCCACTGCGCCTCGACTTGCTGCTGGGAGTAGACCACAGGAATATCCTCCTCCAGGAGGTCGTCGTCGCTAATGGCAGCGGCGGCAACAACAGGCTCCGGTTCAGAAACTTTGCTCACCGTCTCTGTGGTTGCCGTAGCGGCATCCTTGGCTGCGGTCTGGGCGCGCGCCATCGCCAGCGCTTCTTTCAGTCCAATGCGTCGTGGCCTTTCTGGCGTTTGGCTTTGTTGGGTGTTGGCTGCGTGTGTTGCGGCAGGTTGCCCCGTCGTTTGGCTTGTGTTGGTTCTTGTGCCGCCAGCGGTTTGGGTGCTGGCGGGAGCACTAGCGCCCCTTGCGGCAGCCTGGTTCATGGCAGCCTGCAGGCGCTCAGTCTGTTTGAATAGTGGTTTTAGTCTTCGTGCAGGGCGGCGCCCGGAACTGTCGCCGTCGTCGTCGCTGAACTGCCCTGCCTCGATGAGCGTGATTTCTACGGAGAGCCGCTTGTTGAGCGTGGTCTTGTAGTTGTTGCTGCAGCGGTCAAACGAACGGATGGCGTAGTAGAGGAACTTGGTGGAGCACCTCTGTGCCTGCTCGGTGTAGCGGGCGCGCTGGCTTTGCGCCACGTTGAGCAGGGGCAGTGTAGAGGGGTCGCGGCTCATGAGGAGGTCGCGGCAGTGCGATGCCAGTCCCGCCATGAAGACACCGCCGTTGAAGCCCTTGTTGATAATCTCGTTAAGGAGCAGCATGCTCTCCACAATCTCGTGCTTGACGAGGTGGCCGGTCATCTTGAAATAGTACTCGTTGTCGAGGGCGTTGATGCACTGCAGCACGCTCTCGTAGGTGATGTTGCCCTGCGAGAAGTTACTCACCTGGTCAAAGATGGACAGGGCGTCGCGCATTCCGCCGTCGGCCTTCTCCGCAATGACGTTGAGCCCGGCCTCCTCGTAGGCTATGTTCTCCTTTGCCGCCACCATCTTGAGGTTGTCCACGATGTCGCTGATCTCCATGCGGTTGAAGTCAAAAATCTGACAGCGAGACTGGATGGTGGGCAGTATCTTGTGCTTCTCGGTAGTGGCCAGGATGAAGATGACGTACGAGGGCGGTTCCTCGAGGGTCTTGAGCAGGGCGTTGCTGGCGGCAGCCGACAGCATGTGCACCTCGTCGAGTATTATTACCTTATATCTGCCCAGCTGTGGCGGAATGTAGATTTGGTCTATTATGTCGCGAATGCCTTCCACAGAGTTGTTGGCGGCGGCGTTGAGCTCCTGTATGTTCACCGAGCGCTGCTCGTTGAAGCTGACGCAGCTCTCGCACTCGTCGCACGCCTCTCCGTCGGGCCGCGGGTTGAGGCAGTTGATGGCTTTGGCAAAGATGCGCGCACAGGTGGTCTTGCCCACGCCGCGCGGACCGCAGAACAGGTATGCCGAGGCGAGCCTGTTGTTCTTGATGGCCTTCTTCAGGGTGTCGGCAATGGACTGCTGTCCTACGACATCCTCAAATTTCTTTGGGCGGTATTTTCGTGCTGAGACAATGAAATTGTCCATTATGATGCAAGTAGTGTTATTTTAGTTTGAGAGCCTTGGCCAGGATTTCCTCCATCACCTTGTAGCCCGCCAGATTTGGGTGAACCTCGTCGCGGGCATACTCTTTCTTGAGCGACGCACCGTCGGTGTCCACGAGGGCGGAGTAGTAGTCTATGTAGGTTATCTTGTTGGCCTTGGCGTATTCCTCTATGAGTTTGTTGAGCCTCTTCACCTGGTCGGGCGTGTCGGTCACCTGCGGGCGCCAGCCTATTTTGGCGGCGGGCGTTACGGAGCAGAGCAGCGGCTTTATGTTGTTGGCCTTGGCGAGCTCTGCCATCGAGATGATGTTGCCCATGATGTTCTCCACGCTTATGCGGCCTTGGTTGAGGCCTATGTCGTTGATGCCGCACATGATGACCACGCATTTGGGCTTCAGACCTATCACGTCCTGACGGAACCGCACCAGCATCTGACTGCTGACCTGTCCGCTAATGCCGCGTCCCACCAGGTTGTGGGCGCTGAGCCACTCGCCGTCGAGGTCAGCCCAGCCCTCCGTGATGGAGTTGCCCATCAGCACCGCCTTGGGCCGCTTCGTCACCTGGGCGTTGGTCTTGGCGTAGCGGCGGAAGTTGGCCCAGTCCATCGTGTTGGCACGGTTGTTCTCGTGCTGGCTGATGATCTGGCTGCGTATGGGCTTCAGCTGGTCTTCGCTGAGCTCCACCACCACCTTCTGCGCCTTGGCGACGCAGATGGCGGCAATGGCTATGGCCAGTGTCAGGAGACGCTTCATTCTGCTGCCTCCGGCTCTGCGGCCTTGGTCTCCGGTTCTGCGGCGGCTGCAGCCTGCTCTGCCTGCTGCTTGTTTATCTTGTCAGCCAGCTCAGCAAGGTCGGCCTTGAGGTTCTCTATCTTCTTGAGCATGGAGTCGATGAGCACCGAACCCTTCTTGGAGGTAGAGGTCAGGAACGAGATGTTGTTCTCGTAGGTGGCGAGCTCGGCCTTCTTGTTCTCGTAGGCGCGCATCAGGTTGTTGCCGGTCGGCGCGTTGCGTTCGCCGTCGTTGCGTCCCTGCTTGGGCTGGCGGCGTATGTGGAGATTAAACTCCTTGTCGAGTTTGTCTATCACCTCTTTATACTTGGCGTAGACCTTGTCCTTGCTCTTGTAGGGCACGTGACCAATGGCGTTCCACTCGTCCTGCAGCTGCCTTACGGTGTCGCCCACGGTGTCGCCGCCCTCAATGGCGAGGGCCTCGAGTTTCTCTATGATGGTCTTTTTCTTGGCGAGGTTCTCGCTCTCCTCCTTGTGCTGGTCGCCCAGGGTGGTCTTCTTCTTGTCAAAGAATTCGTTGCAGGCCTTGTTGAAGCGCTCCCACAGGTTGTTTGACACCTTGTGGGTGGTCGGACCTATTTCCTTCCACTCCTTTTGCAGCTGCACAAGCTCGTTGGTGGTGGCGACCCACTGCGTGCTTTCCTTCAGTTCTTCGGCCTTCTCCACGAGCGCAAGCTTCTTGGCGGCGTTGGCGGCGTAGGTCTTCTTCTGCTCCTTGAAGAACTCCGACTTCTTGTTGAAGAAATTGTCGCAGGCGGCGCGGAAGCGTTCGAAAATCTTGGTGTTAGACTTCTTCGGCGCGCGTCCTATGGTCTTCCACTCTTCTTGCAACGAGATGATCTGCTTGGTCAGGCCGTCCCACTGGCTGAATCCCTGCAGGTTGTCGGTCTCGATGGCTTCGATGGCTTCGCAGATGGCTGTCTTCTTGGCGAGGTTCTCCTCTTCCTTCTCCTTCAGCCCCTCAAAGTACTGCGCGTGGCGCTTGTTGATGGCCGACGAGGCGGTCTTGAAGCGTGTCCACAGTTCTTCGCGTATGTCTTTTGCCACGGGACCTATCTCGCGGAACTCCTGGTGCAGCTGCTGCAGCTCGTGCGACGCCTTGATGATGTCTGGGTCGTCCACGAGTTTCTCGGCAGCCTCACACAGCAGCGTCTTGGCCTCAAGGTTCTTCTTGAAGTCGTAGTCGCGCATGGCAGAGTTGGTCTTCAGCAGGTCGTAGAACTGGTCTTGGCAGAACTGGAACTGCTTCCATATCTCGTTGGCGGCGCTCTCTGGTATCGGCTTTATCTCCTTCCACTCGGCTTGCAGTGCGCGGAAGGTGTCGTAGGCCTTGTTGGCCTCCTCGGGCGAGGTGCAGAGCGCCTTGATTTTCTCTATTATCTCTTTTTTCTTCTGCAGATTGCTTTCCTTGAGTTTCTCCTTGTCCTCAATCTGCTTGGCTCTTATTTCCTTTATTATGCCCAGCTGGCCCTTCAGTTCCTCTTCGAGCGGATCCTCTTCGGGAGCGAAGTCTGCGAGGTCGCCACCATTGGCCACAAACTGGGCCTGCTTCTGTGCGCGCTCCTCCTTTTGCAGACGGTAGAAGGCCTGCTTCAGCAGGTCCTGCTCCTGGCGCGAACCTACCTCGCCGCTCTGGGCGATGGCGGTGACGCGTGCCACTATCTCCTCCTTTGTGTCTGGAATCTGGAATGCGGGTTCCTCCTCCTTGGGCTCCTCGGCAGGGGTGTCTTCAGCCGGCATGGCTGCGGCTTCTTCGGCAGCTGGCGTTTCTTCTGGTTCTGGTGCGGCTACAGCCTCTTCGGCAGCTGGCGTCTCAGGCTCCGGAGTGGTTGTTGCTTCTTCGGTTTTCGTTACCTCTTCTTCTGCTGTTGCAGTAGTTTTTGCGGGTTGCTCAACAGTAGCTTGCTCCTGCAGCTCTTCTGTTCTGTTTTCGTTGACATTTTCCATGTTGGTATCGTTTAGACAATAGTGATTGGTGTTGTTTGCTTCAAACTGTCGTGCAAATAAAGCGAATAAAATTGAAATGTCAAAATTTTCTGTTCGGTTTTGCACAAAGGCGCTTGTTTTCGTACAAAAAGCGCGTAAAACGGCTCCGCTCGCTCCCTAAATCCAGTGCTTGTGCTTGAATGTCCAGAAGCTCGCTATGGCTATGGCTATCGACAGCACCGACACGAGCGGGAATCCCCACCACGCGTCCTCCATGCCGTTGAGCAGGTTCATTCCGAACAAGCTCGCCACCAGCGTGGGGAACATCAGCACTATGGATATCGACGTCATGGTCTTCATCACGGAGTTGGTGTTGTTGTTGATGACCGAGGCGTAGGTCTCCATGGTGGAGTCGAGGATGTTTGTGTATATGTTGGTTGTCTCGCGCGCCTGGTTCATCTCAATGGTCACGTCCTCAATCAGGTCGGCGTCGAGTTCGTCGACCGGCAGCTTGAACTTCAGTTTGGACAGAAGCGTCTCGTTGCCCCTCAGCGAGGTGATGAAGTAGGTGAGGCTGTCCTGCAGTCTCGACAGTCCGATGAGGTCTTCGTTGTTTATCTGGTGGTCAAGCTTGTGCTTCGAGTCGTCGATGAGCGCGCTTATCTGCTTCAGGCGCTTCAGGTACCACACCGACGACGACAGGAAGAGTCTGAACACCAGGTCCACGGCGTCGGTGAACCCCTGGTTGCGCTTCTGCTGATACGACACGAAGTCTATCATCATGTTGGTCTCGTAGTTGCACATGGTGATGATGATGTCGTCGTGAATCAGGATGCCCAGCGGCACGGTGGTGTGGGGTGTGCGCGACCTTATCTCCTTCACGTATGGTATGCGCAGAATGATGAGAATCCAGCCCTCGTCAAATTCGTAGCGCGCTCGCTCGTCCTTATCCCTGATGTCGTCTACAAAGTAACTGGGCACTTTGAGCTCCTCCGTCAGGTAGTTCTCGTCTTCAGGTGTTGGGCAGGTGATTTGAATCCAGCAGTTGGATTCCCATTTGTTGAGTGTACGCAGCGTACGGTTGATGTTCCAGAATGTTCGCATTTTTTTAAGTCCTCCACAAAAATAGGGGCCGAGCCAAGTGGGGAGTTCTTAAAAAACCGAATCACCTGTCTCAGTTCCGAGTCTTGTTTTCCGCGTAATAGTCGTCCATTATACAGTGGCTGTTGTTTTGACAAGCGCAAAAATAGTGTTTTTATTTTGAAAAACTCTCCTGCCGCCGCGATTTTTTGCCGTCGGCAGCCAAAAATGTTTCTTGCGTCAACGCTGCGCGGGCCAGTTCAGACGGCGCTGTCCTTCCCGTAGTGGTTGGCGATGATGTTGGTGAGTTCGGCAAATTCCGCCACGCTCAGTTGCTCCGGCCTTTTGGTAAACACCGGCATGGCGAGCAGCTGCACGTGGTCGGGCTCCACGAACTGCGGATTGCGCTGCCGCTCTTGGTTGTCGAGCTGCGAGAGCAGCGGCTTGATGGAGCCCCTCATCATCTTGCGGCGCTGGTTGAAAGTGGTCTTCACCACGCGCTTGAACAGACCCTCGTCGCAACCCAGCGAGGCGGTGTCGTTGCGGGTGAAGCGCACCACCGCGCTCTTCACCTTGGGGGGCGGCGTAAATACTGTTTCTGGAACGGTGAAGAGGTACTCCGTGTCGTACCACGCCTGGAGCAGCACGCTCAGAATGCCGTAGGCCTTGTTGCCGGGCCCCGAGCAGAGGCGCTCCGCCACTTCCTTCTGTATCATGCCGGTGCAGCAAGGTATGAGGTCCTTGTAGTCGAGCATCTTGAAGAATATCTGGCTGCTTATGTTGTAGGGGTAGTTGCCCGTCAGCACAAACGGCTTGCCCCCAAACACCCGGCTGAGGTCCATGCGCAGGAAGTCGTCCTCTATTATGCCGTCTCTCAGCATCGGGAAGTGCTCCTTCAGGTAGGCTATGCTCTCGCGGTCTATCTCCACCACTCGGGTGTCGCGCCGCTTGCGCAGAAGATACTCGGTCAGGGCGCCCATGCCGGGACCCACCTCGAGCACGGGCAGGTCGGGACAGCTGTCAACGGTGTCGGCTATGCGGCTGGCAATGCTCATGTCGTTGAGGAAATGCTGCCCGAGGCTCTTCTTTGGTCTTACGGTGTTGCTGTATCTGCTCATTCTTCCCGCAAAGGTAGCAATTGTTTTATATAAAAAAGGTAGGCGGCGCGAAGATTGTTGCAAGTATTATGTGTCAAAATCCCGATTTTTTCCGAAAAAACGTGCTACCTTTGTCCGCAAATACTCAAAACACAGTCAGGATGAAAAAGATTATTCTACTCTCACTGGCTCTGCTGGCCTTCGGCGCTTCGCTCCAGGCCCAGACCGACGGCCTGCGCTTCGGCTCGAGCCAAAACAACGAGGCCATTGAAACCTGGAAATACGTTGCCGACAACAACAAGAAGGACGAACACGACTGGGCCACGGCTGTCTGCCACGAATTCCCACTCAATGCTGCCGGCGAAATACAGCACCGCTACGTCATCAACGCCACCGACTCCTTCAACGTGGCTGCCATGATGAACCTCACCAGCAAGTGGCTGGGCAAGGCCTTCGCCCTCCCCGGCGACAGCGTCAAGACTGACCTCGCCAACCATGTTATCCGCGCCAACGTGCGCCTGCTGGGACTCGGCGACGCCTACGGCTTCGGCGGCTTCGCTGCCACCAGCTCCGAGGCCCACGTCACCATACCTATGGAGCTTATCTTCCAGTTCAAGGACAACCGCCTCAGGTTCTGCGCACGCATCAGCAATTTCATCCTCGACTCCTCCGACTGGGTCAAGGACGTGGTCAACAAGTCCATTCCCGTTGACCAGTGCTATCCCGCCAACCCCTCCGGCAAGCACAAGGACAGCTTCTCGCGCGCATTCATCAATGCCAACGCCAAGTGCCTCACCACCTGCCGCGACTACATCAACTACCTCAACACCCACTTTGGAGAGAAGCCCAAACCGCAACTCGTGCCCAAGAAGTCTGCCGACGACGACTGGTGACGCTGGCTGCGCATATTCCTTATATATATAGCCCCAACCAATGAAAACCTTTTGCTCAGTTCTCTTGGCTGCCGTCCTGGCGTGCGGCCTCACTTGCTGCAACCGTGCCAAGACGATTGCCGTCACCACTCCTGACTCCACTCGCGACACGACTGCCGCCACCGCCCCGGCTTGCCCGCCCGTGCCCACTCCCGTGCCCGTCAAATCGCTGAAGTTTGTTGACTCATGCGCCAGCGTGTCGCTTTGCAGCCTGAAGGTGGACTTTCCCACTGGTCGCGATTCCTTCTCTATGGCTGTGGCGCGCTATGTGTCGTCCGAACTGAGGGAGTGCTGCAGCGAATCGCCATCCAAGTTGCGCGCTTACAAAGGCGACATAACCGACGGCAGGTCGATGCTGTCATATTATGGCAAAGGCTGCATGAAGCTTCTGAAGGGCGACGGCACGTGTGATGACCCCGATTATTACAGCGAGTTTACCGCCGAGCTGCGCAAGATTGACGACAACGAAAGATATGTTAACTACTCCACACAAGGCTATATCTACCTCGGAGGGGCTCACGGCTCGTCCTTTTACTACATTGCCACCCTCGTCAAGCCGTCAGGCAAAATTCTGCGCCGCACAGTCGACACCACCAAGGTCAAGCAGATGCAGCCGCTCTTGCGCAAAGGGGTGCTGGAGTACTTCCGCGAAATGGGCGACAATAGCGTTACCGCCAGCAATCTCAACAGCAGCCTCTTTATTGAAAACGGCATAATACCGCTCCCAGCCTGCACTCCGTACCTCTCCGACAAAGGTCTGGTTTTCACCTACCAGCAGTACGAAATAGCGTGCTACGCAGCGGGCATGCCCACATTCGTCATACCCTACGACAAAGTCAAGCCGTTCATGACGCCCGAGGCAAGGGCGCTCATCAAGTGACGACTCCGCCCCATAGTCGCGCAACACATCAATACCGCAATGACTACCAACAACCAGAGCTTTGACCTGCGTCCCGTCACTCTCGACGACGCAGGCGCAATAGCTGAAATCTACAACTACTACGTGCTCCACACCACGGTGTCCTTCGAACTCGTCCCGTTGACGGTAGCCACAATGAGGGACAATGTCGAGGCGATATCCAGCAGCTATCCCTACTTCGTGGCAGTCTCCGGCGACAAGGTGATAGGCTACTGCTGCGCCCATCGCTGGAAGCCGCGCCCCGCCTATTGCCACACCTTCGAGGTGACCATCTATCTTGACCCCAACTGCCGCCGCGGTGGGGTAGGCACGGCGCTCATGCAGCGCCTCATCGCTGCCTGCCGCGACATCAAGGACTGCCACGCCCTGATAGCCTGCATCACGGCAGAAAACGAGGAGAGCAAGGCCTTCCACACCAAGATGGGATTCACCCAAGTTTCCCAATTCACTCAGGTGGGCTACAAGTTCGGACGCTGGATTGGCGTCCTCGACATGGAGATGCTCCTCTGACCGCACATCCACACACACTGCACATAAACGACTACGCCGGGATTTTCCCGGCTTTTTTTGTTTCTGCGCTCTTTTGCCCCGATTTTGCAGCAGGGTAGGGCATTGTGTGGCGTTTCTCTTTGGATGGAAGGATTTTTTTCTGTACCTTTGTCCCAATTTTAACAATCAAAAACCTATTAACAACGACGCCATGAAGCAGATTCTACACAAAATCGTTTTTTGCGCTGTGTCCTTGTTGATGGCAGTCACTGCCACCGCGGGCATACAAGTCAGTCAGACTCTTCCTACAGCAGGCACACCCGAACATCTCTACACGATGGCCAACGGGCGCGACTACTACTGCAACGCGACCATGTCTCCTACGCAGACAGCCGCCAACTACGCCCTGCTCGCCTTCTACGAAAGTGACCAGGAAGACTCCTACTACATCTACAACACCACCGCCGGCAAGTGGGTGAGCTACACCATGCTCGACTCCTACACCGCCAAGACCGGCTTCATCGAGATGACAGACGAGAAGCAGGAGGGCTGCATCTTCAAGTTCAACGAACTCAGCACCAACACCTACGACATTCAGCCCTACAAGACCAGCGGCGTGGCCAGCATCTACCTCAACTGGTATTTGGGCATCGGCAGCAGCAACCCCGTCGACGGCTCCGTAACTCTCGGCCTCTGGACCGACCGCGGCTCAGCTGACCAGGGCTCCAAGTGGACTGTCAAGGAGAAGGGCGTGAAGCACACCTACACTCTCTTCAGCGACGGTATGCCCAGCAGCGCCGTTGTCACCATCAACGGCACTGAGTTCCGCGGACTCAACGCACAGGGCGACCAGTCCATCGAGGCTGAAGAAATCGAGTCCAGCGACATCACCGTCACCGTGGGCGGCGGCTACCAGGCAGTTGTGACCCTCGACAATGCCAACTATCAGATTGATGTCAAGTTCGTTCAGCTCTTCATCCCCACTGAGAGCATCGACGCTGAGAAGACCTATCCCTACTTGCTCAAGATGCCCGAGGCGTACGTCAAGATGGCAGACACCAACATCTCCTACACTCAGACGCGCAACCAGGCCGACAAGTTCATCTTCATCGAGGACGAACTCGGCAAGTACTACATCTACGACCTCACCGCACAGAGCTACATCTATTATACTGGCACCTCCAACGGCGGCAACGCTACTGCCACCGCCAACAGCAACGTGAAGTACACCACCGACAAGGCCACTGCCAACACCTGGCAGCTCCTGTCGCTCAGCGAGGGAACGGTAGCCATCATTCCTGGCTCCATCGCCAATCCCACCACTTCGTCTGCCGGACTCAACTTCACCGGCGGCGTTGACTACGGAGCAGTGCTCAACCTCTACACTGCCAGCGACCGCAACTCCGCCTGGTCCTTCGAAGACCCCACGGCTGCCTCCATGGCTTGCGCCACGCTGACCTACGCCCTGCCCGGCGCTCAGTACATCCACAAGCTGGTGGCATCCGACGGCGACACTGTCACCGGCGTTGACTTTGGCGACATCACCACTCTCACCTTCAAGGACGACCGCGCCAACGTTGGCAACAAATATAAGTATGTAGCAGGTACCGCTCCTACCGAAGAGGGCGAATACACCTACACCGTCAATATCACCGACAACGCCGGCGAGGCCAAGCAGGCCAAGATTCGCCTCGTCGTTAGCAGCCACCTCCAGTCGCCCACGCCTATGATGAGCTGGCTCACCTGGAACTGGTTCGCGCGCGCCATCAGTCACGACAAGATGGTAGCCATCGCCAAGGGCATGGAGAAACACGGTCTCATCGACGCCGGCTTCACCACCATCGTCCTCGACGACGCCTGGGCTACAGCCACCAGCGACAAGTCAGCGCTCACCTACGACCCCAACAAGTTCCCGCAGGGCATCACTGGACTAAAGGCAGCCCTCCAGCAGGTCAACAGCAAGATGAAGGTAGGCCTCTACAGCGACGCCGGCTCCATGACTTGCGAGAACTACCAGCCCGGCTCCTACGGCTATGAGACTGCCCACATCACTCTCTTCGACTCTTGGGGCGTCGACATGATAAAGTACGACTACTGCAACAGCCAGGCCAGCACCAAGGTCAGCTACACACAGATGGGCGATGCCATCGCCAAACTCAACGAAACCCGCAAGGCCAACGGCACCACTCCCTTCGTATTCAACATCTGCGAGTGGGGCAAGACACAGCCTTGGACCTGGGGCGCTGAGGCAGGCGGCTCAAGCTGGCGCGCCACCAGCGACGCACGCGAAGACTGGATTGGCACCAACTCCCGTCCCGGCGTCATCGCCGGCACCGACGAGGTACGCAAACTCTGGCCCTACGCTGGCGTCAACCGCTTCAACGACCTCGACATGATGTGCATCGGCCTCCACGGACTCGGCGGCCCCTCAAACAACACTGCCAATCACCAGAGCAACGGCGGCAAGATCACCGGACTGACCGACGCCCAGGCTCGTTCGCAGATGTCGCTGTGGTGCATGTTCGCCAGCCCGCTGGCACTCACCTGCGACCTCCGCGAGACACCCGCCGGCGAGGCTAACTCCGGACAGACACTGCCCAGCCCGCTCATCACCACCGAAGACATCAAGACCCTGACCAACACCGAGATTCTTGCCATCAACCAGGACGTCCTCGGCCAGCAGGCTGAATACATGGAGACCCTCTCCACCGGCACCACCAACTACTCCAGCACCGGCTACGACGTCTACGTCAAGGACCTCAGCGACAATCGCTTTGCCGTTTCGGTCACAAACCGCGGCACCTCCTCCGTCTCCGTGCCCTCACTCAAGCTCACCGACCTCTACATGGTAGACGGCGAAGAGTACACCTGCCGTGAGGTATGGTCGCAGACAGAAGAGAAGGTCACCAGCACCATCGAAGTGGGCACCCTCGGCTCTTGCGAGACCAAGGTCTACGTCCTCACCCCCTCCACTGAGACAGCTGTCACCACCGCAGCCCTGACCCCGCAGCCATCCACCAGCCCCCGCTACGACCTCTACGGCCGCAAGGTAGCTGAAGACACCAAGGGCATCACCATCAAGGACGGCGTTAAAACCATCAGATAACCCCCAAAACCCCCAACCACAAAAAAAAGCGGAACGAACCCCTCGTCCCGCTTTTTTTTGTACCCATACCTTAACCCCAAAACATTTATAACGAACCACGAACAACTAGACGTTTTACGTTAAACGTTTTATGTTTTACGTTGGTTGGTTTCGGTGGACAAAAACGATCACGAATCTCACAAATCTCACGAAGAAGACAGTCCCCAGCTGGCTTCTCAGAAGCCAAAATTCGCTATTCGTGTTCGAAAAGAATCTGTGCGTTCTGTCTTTCGAAAATAAACCGTGTCTTTGTGTTAGGAGTTTTTTGTGCGGACTTAAAAAATTTTTATGCGGACTTAAAAAAATTTCGTGCGGACTTAACGAAAAAATCTCGGGCGAAACGCTGCAACGTTTCGCCCCGAAACGTTGCTTTGTTTCGCCCGAAACGTTGCAGCGTTTCGCGGCGAGATTTTTTCG
>CAVGQS010000036.1:0-17814 GCA_963631415.1 Lactococcus garvieae
ACTTAACGAAAAAATTTCCGCGGAAACGCTGCAACGTTTCGCCTCGAAACGTTGCAGCGTTTCGCCCGAAACCTTGCAGCGTTTCGCGGCGAGATTTTTTCGTTAAGTCCGCATAAAATTTTTTTAAGTCCTACTTTTCAATCGCTAAAGTACTACTTAAAAATTCCCAAGTGCGCGCCAGACGTAACGCGCTGAAAATGAGGCGAACCGCGAAGCTTGCGAATTTAACGAATTGGATTTTTGCCCCGATTGTTCGAAATGAGCAGTTCGTGTCTCATTAATGAACGCTAATGTTGCGAACGATGCCAGACAAAAAAAAGCCAGTTGCAAAGTATGTTCTGGCTTTGCAGAAGATACTTTGCAACTGGCTTTGTTGCGTTTTGGCGTTTTGTGGCTGCTTCGCAGACGCGCTGTGCCGCAGCCAAGAGTTCTTAACTTTGTTGGAGGGTTGGGCGAGGCTCGCTGTTGGGCGGCTCACGTCATATCCTCATGAACCACTTCAGCATCAAGTAGGCAGCCAAGGAGACGTGGAGCACGGCAATGGCGGGGACGGCATACTTGAAGACCGGCTTGCGGGTCTTGTGGCGGAAGAGGCTCATGGCCATCAGCGCACCTATGGCGCCGCCGATGATGGCCACCACGAGCAGCGTGGTCTCGGATATGCGCCACAGCCCGCGCTTGGCGTTGCTCTTGTCGAGGCCGTACATGCAGAACGCCACGAGGTTGAGCAGCAGTATGCCGTAGAAAGCGAAAAACTCCATCTGTTGCAATCGGTTTTAGGGTGGCTAACTGATTAGTGCCACAGCCTGCATAACTGAGTGTGGCCTCTTTGCGACCGCAGTGTGCTTGGACTGACTTTACGGGCGAAGTCTACATAGGCAGTAGACTCTGTGTGCCGAGCGCAGCCTGCTGGATTTTGTATCTTTGGACTAAGCGTAGTCTTACTTGGACTGTGTGTAGCCCAGCGACTTCAGCAGTTCCACTACCCTGGTGCAGACATTGCCTTGCAGGATGATTTCGCCGTCCTTGACGCTGCCGCCTATGCCCAGTTTTGACTTGAGCTGGCGGCCCAGGGCGTTGAGATCCGCCTCTGTGCCCTTGAAGCCGGTGACGACGGTGGCAGTCTTGCCGCCGCGTCCGGCGCGCTCGAAGTGCGCCCTCAGCTTTTGCTGGCGGGCGGGCAGTGTCTCCTCCTCGCAGGGCTCGTCGGCGGTGTACTCAAAGTCGGGATTGGTGGAATAGACTATGCCCAGCTTCGATTTCCAGTCGTTTCCGGTCGCCATGTTCTCCTTATATATAATAATGTAGGGTGCCTATATAGATAATGCAGGGCGGCGTCAGAAGACGATGGTGTTAGGCTGGCTGTCGCTCTGCTGTGTCTGCGCGGGCTTGATGGACTGCGTGAGGCTGTTGATGCTGCGCAGCAGTTCGTTGGTGCGCTTATAGGTAGGCGAGGTCTCCACCATCGATATTATCTCGTCGTTGTCGAGGCTCTCTGTTGAGAACTTGTAGACGCGGTAGGAGTGGCGCATGCGGTTGGCGTCGGTGTCGTCGTAGTACTTGCCTCGGCGATCATCGAGTTCCTGTCGGCGCATGTCGTCTTCTGGTGTAGTCGGCTCCTTGTGCTGTCCGTTGACGTCGCCGATGACGTCGTTGAGCATGAATCCGGTGGCGAGGATGGTCACCTTGACCTTCTTGCCGAGGCTCTCGTCGTTGGCGATGCCGAACTTGGTCTCCACGTCGGGGTCGAAGCGGCTCATGAAGTCGTGAATCTCGTTCATCTCGTCCATCATCAGCGATTCGCCCTCGTTGTTGCGGCAGAAGGTGATGTTCAGGAGCAGCCGCTTGGAGCGGTAGATGTCGGAGTTGTTGAGCAGCGGCGAGTGGAGGGCGTTCTGAATGGCCTCGGTCACGCGGTTGTCGCCGTCGCCATAGCCAGTGCTCATGATGGCGACGCCGCCGTCCTTCATCACCGTGCAGACGTCGCGGAAGTCGAGGTTGACGATGCCGTGCACCGTGATTATCTCGGCTATGCTCTTGGCAGCCACGCTCAGTGTGTCGTCGGCCTTGCCGAAGGCTTCAAACACCGGCAGGTTGGGATAAATCTCGCGCAGCCGCTCGTTGTTGACCACGAGCAGTGCATCGACGTATTTCGACATCTCGTCTACGCCGTCGAGGGCTTTGTCGATCTTCTTGATTCCCTCAAACTTGAAGGGGATGGTGACGATGCCCACGGTCAGTATGCCCATTGCGCGTGCCTCGCGCGCTATGATAGGCGCAGCGCCCGTGCCTGTGCCGCCGCCCATGCCAGCCGTGATAAACGCCATCTTGGTGCCGTCGTTGAGCATAGCCTTGATGTCGTCAAGGCTCTCCTCGGCTGCCTGGCGCGCACGCTCGGGGCGGTTGCCCGCTCCAAGTCCCTCGGCGCCCAGCTGCAGCCTGGTGGGCACCGGGCTGTCGCTCAGCGCCTGGCTGTCGGTGTTGCACACCACGAAGCTGACGTCGTGGATTCCCTCGTTGTACATGTGCTTCACGGCGTTGCCACCGCCGCCGCCCACGCCAATCACCTTGATGATGCAAGGTTTCTGCTTAGGCATGTCGAAATTCAGCATTTCTCCTTCATTCATATCTGTCTTTGCTTTTTTGTTTCGTTATATATATAATAATGTATAGGGGTCAAGCCCTGCCGGGCGACTCGCTGTCGTTGAATACTATTGTCTGCCGGGGCGCGGCGGCTTCGGGTTCCTTCTTCTGCCTGGCGGCGTCGAACTTCATGCGCAGGTTGCCCACCATTTGCGACGAGCGGCTGTAGGCGGGCGAATCGTCTATGGCGTTTATCACTTCGTCGTCGTCGAGTTCGTCGGTGTGAAACTCGTAGAGGTTCCATCTGAAGACCGTGTCGGTGTCGCCATAGAAGTGGTCGAAGAGCGACTTGAGGCGCTGGCCCTGCGTTATCTTGTACATCTCCTCGCCGTAGACGTCTACGTCGTCGGGCTTGTCCTCGATGCCGAAGCCCGAGGCGAGGATGGTCACCTTTATCTTTTTCTCCAGACTGTCGTCGTAGCCTATGGCGTGCTTGCAGTTGATGCGCGCGTCGAAGCGCTGCATGAAGGTGGTTATCTCGTTGAGCTCCGTCATCATGAGCGGTTCGCCGCTGTCGGCGTCGCTGCTGGTGAAGATGGTCATGAGCAGGCGCTTGGAGTTGTAGATATTGTTGTTGTTGAGCAGCGGCGTGTTGAGAGCCTGGTCGATAGCGCGGTTCAGTCGGTCGTGCCCCTCAGCGTAGGCGGTGGTTATGATTGCCACGCCGCCGTCTTGCAGCACCGTCTTGACGTCGGCAAAGTCGGGATTGACCTCGCCGTGCACCTTCACTATGTCGACGATGCTCTTGGCTGCCACGCTAAGTGTGTCGTCGGCGCGCACGAAAGCCTCCTTGGCGGTCTTGGTGGGAAAGACCTGGAAGAGGCGCTCGTTGTTGATGACCATCAGCGAGTCTACGTTCTTGGACATCTCCTCGAGCCCCAGCATGGCCTTGTCGATGCGGTTCATGCCCTCGTAGCGGAAGGGTATGGTCACGATGCCCACCGTGAGTATGCCCATCTCCTTGGCCACGCGGGCTATCACGGGAGCGCCGCCAGTGCCGGTGCCACCGCCCAGTCCGGTGGTCACAAAGACCATTCGTGTGCCGTCGTGGAGAATCTCGCGAATCTCGTCGACGCTCTTTTCGGTTGCGAGCCTGCCCTTTTGCGGGTCGCCGCCCACGCCCAGGCCGTCGTCGCCAAGCTGCACGCGCTTCTCCACTGGCGAGTGGCTCAGCGCGTCGGCGTCGGTGTTGCACACGGCAAAGGTCACGTCGGAGAAGCCATGCTCATACATGTGCTGCACGGCGTTGCAGCCGCCGCCGCCCACACCAATCACCTTGATGATGCTGGGGCTGCGCTTGTCGAAGCCCTGAAAACCTATCAGATTGTCGTTGTCCGGCATGAGTGTGCGTCTGTGTGTAGAGAGCGGTTTGTTCTGTGTGGTACTATTGTCGTGCGACGGTCGTTGTCTTGCGGCTGTCGTCCTTGCAGCTGTTGTTTGTCTTGCGGCTGTTGTTGCGCAACGCCTGTATAGCCAGCGGCGCGAATTACGCCAATATCTTCTTGACAGCCTCGGAGAGGGCGCGTCCCTCAACCTTGCCGGCGAGCTGCTTGGTGGCTATGCCCATCACCTTGCCCATGTCTTTCATGCTGGAGGCGCCGGTCTGCGCCACGATAGCCTTGACCGCCTCTTCGAGTTCCTCCGCCGTCAGTTGCTTGGGCAGATATCCCTCTATCACAGCCGCCTGGGCAGCCTCTTCGGCGGCGAGGTCTTCCCTGCCCTTCTCGCGGTAGAGAGCAGCGGTGTCCTTGCCCTGCTTGGCCAGCTTGGCGAGAATCTTGAGGGCTGCCTCGTCGCTCAGCTCGTCGTTGGCGCCGGGAGCGGTCTTGGCCTCAATGAAGTATTTCTTTATATTGCGGAGCGCCTCGAGACGCACCTTGTCCTTCGCCTTCATAGCGGCGATGATATCCTTGCTTACTTGTTCAAAAAGACTCATGATTGCACTATAGTTTTTTTGTCCGTTTTGATATTCTATTCTTCCGTAATCTTCTTCACGCCGTCAGAGAATCCCTTCATGATGCGTTTCCACATGCCGGGCTTCTTGTGCTTGCGCTCCCCGTCGGGCTCTTGTGTCGGCTCGTCGGCAACCTGCTGCGGTTCGGGCTGCGGCTGCGGTTCTGGTTCGAAGATGTCGGTCTTGACCGCCTCGAAGTCAGCTGTGCAGTTCTGGTTGGCGCCGGCTATCAGCCCGAGGGCGGCAATGTAGCGCATCTCGCTGTTCTTGATGCCGGGAGGGAGGATGTAGTTGGCCGACTGCGAATTTTTGCGAATGGTCACCTTGTCGATGCCCACCACTTCCTTAAACACGTTGGTGATGTTGGCCATGTTGGCGCCGCCGCCGGTCAGGAAGGCTCCGGCGATGAGGCTGTCGCGCGCATACTTCGACTCGTTGACCTGCTGCTTCACGTTGACCAGAATCTCGGTCAGGCGCGCGTCAATGACGGCGCTGAGGGTCTTGCGCTTTATCTCTATGCCGTCAGAGGTGGTCTTGACGATAGCCTCGCCCTCCTCTTCCGAGAAGGAGGCGTAGGGCTCGCCAAACTTGCTCACCTTGAGTTCTTCTGCCTCGTCGTGCTCCATCTGGAGCGACATAATGTCCTTGGTGATGTTTTCGCTGCCCAGCGGGATGACCGACAGGAAGCGCAGCAGCTTGGACTTGTAGATGGACACGGTGGTGGTGTCGGCGCCTATGTCTACGAGCAGGCAGCCCGAGTTTTTCTGCGCCTCGTTGAGCAGCTGGTCGGCCTTGACGAGCGGCGTGAGCCTGTATTCCACCACTCCTACTCCGCCTACGTTCTGGAAGCAGCTCTCTATGAAGTTGCGCAGTTTGGACTTGGCAATGATGTTGAGGTAGCGGCCATCGACGCTGTTGCCCATCACGCCCACGGCGTCGAGCAGCTTCTGTGTGCCCACAGCATACTCCTGTGGCACCACGTCGAGGATGCTCTGTCCCTCGTAGGTGATGTTGGTGTTTTCGTCGTCGAGGCTGTCGATGTCCTCTTTGAGTATTTTGTGGTCCTCCTCGTCAAAGACGCGCTTCACCTCGTTGTGGACCGAGTGGATGCCCTGTCCGGAGTAGCTGACGTAGACCTGTGTTATCTTCTTCTGGAGTTCCTCCTCGAGCTTCGCCTTGATGCCCTTGATGCAGGTGGTGGCGAGGTCGGCGTTGTTGATGACCCCCTTGCGCATAAAGGTGGAGGCGTCTTGCTGCACATGCGCCTTGACCTCTATCTTGCCGTCAAGCCGCTTCACGCCAGCCACGCCGGTAACCTTCGACGAGCCCAGTTCGATAGCTATGATGCTTAATTCTTCTGCTGCCATAATTATATTGTCTTATTTCGTTTGTTACTAATATTTGGTGCACACAGCCTGGTTGCTGTACTCCAGGTTGATGCAGCTGTACTTGTTCCACCCCACGGTGTTGAGCACTTTCTCATAGAATAGCCTCAGCCTCGACAGCTTGCCGGCGAGGTCTGTGGGCTTGCCCAGCTTCACTATGTGGTTGCCCACGCGCGGGGTCAGCTCCAGCTTGCCCTGCGGCGTGAAGTTCATCTGCTCTATCATGTCGCTCCAGAACTCGTCGGTGTGGAGTATCTGGCCCAGCTTGGCGAGCACGCGCTTGTGCTTCTGGTAGTTGACGCTGCCGGTGACCACCACCACGTCTGCGGGATACTGCACGTGGGGAATCTTGTTGCCCTTCACGTCCACGTAGTAGCCGTCGCCCGCGTTGGGCATCACGCGCATCACGGGCAGCTTCTGGTCCACCTCTATGATGACATCGCCGGCGGGGGTGGCGTAGCACAGGCTGCTGAGCACAAACTGGTGGCCGTCGACCGCCTTCTTTATCTTGCTCAGCCTGATGTCGTCCAGTTTCTTGCCCTCGGGGTAGAGTTTGGTGTCCTTCAGTATTTGGCGGATGTCGTCGACCGACACAAAGCTGGCCTTGTCGGAGTCAGACACGGTGATCTGCACGTGGTGGCACACTGCGCTGCTCTGCCTCTTGTTGAACCTGACGAAGGCAAACACCAGGTAGACAAGCAGTCCCAAGAACAGCAACAGTTTCACAAACGCCTTCATCCTTGCAATGTGTGGTTAAGCAATGTGCGGTTAAATCGTTATCATTGGGTGGTGTCGCTACCGCCCGCGCCTACCGGCAGCCGCCAGTCACCGTGTCGGCTATGCGCTGGGTGTAGTCGTCGAGGTCGCCGGCGCCCAGCACCACCAGCACGTCGGTGGGGTGAGCCTTGACGAAGTCGAGCACCGTGTGTTTCTCTATCATGTGTTTCTCCACGCCGGGGCGCAGGTTGTCGTATATCAGCTGGCTGCTCACGCCCTCGATGGGTTTTTCGCGGGCGGGATATATCTCGGTCAGCACCACCTCGTCAAACAGCGAGAGGCTGTCGGCGAAGTCCTGGTAGAAATCGCGTGTGCGGGTGTAGAGGTGGGGCTGGAAGATGGCTGTTATCTTGCGGCCGCTAAACACCTCCTTGAGCGACTCGACGCACTGGCGTATCTCTGCGGGGTGGTGGGCATAGTCGCTCAGCACCACGTGGTCCTTGTTCTTCACCTTGAAGTCGAAGCGGCGCACCACTCCGCTGAAGCTTGCCATGGCGCGCCTCAGCTCGTCGGCGCCGGCGCCAGCCAACTGCGCGAGGGCCAGTGCGGCGATGCCGTTCTCTATGTTGATACTCACGGGCACGCCCAGGCTCACGTCGCTGATGTTGCCAAGCGGCGACACGTAGTCAAAAACTATCTCGCCGTTGCCAATCCTGACGTTCTCGGCATGGAAGTCGCCCGCCTCGCGGCTGTAGGTGTAGGCCTTCACTCCGGGCTGCGGCGCGGGCTGCATCTTGAGTCCGGTGTGCATCACCAGTGCGCCGCCGGGCTGTATGAGCGTGGTGTATTTGCTGAAGCTCTCCAGATAGGCCTCCTCCGTGCCGTAGATGTCGAGGTGGTCGGCGTCGGTGGCGGTTATCACGGTGGCCCAGGGGGTGAGTTGGTGGAACGAGCGGTCGAACTCGTCGGCCTCAACAACCACGTAGGGGCTCTTGGCGTCGAAGAGGTAGTTTGTGTTGTAGTTCTTGGTGATGCCGCCCAGGAAGGCGCTGCACTTCACGCTGCTCTGCTCCAGCAGGTGGGCGGTCATAGAGGTAGTAGTGGTCTTGCCGTGGGTGCCCGCCACGCACAGAGCCTTGTAGCTGCGCGATATGATGCCCAGCACCTCGGCGCGCTTGTGCACCATGAAGCCGCCCGAGAGGAAGTAGTTGAGTTCCGTGTGGTCAGCCGGAATGGCGGGAGTGTAGACCACCAGGGTGCTGCTCTTGTCCTTGAACTGCTCGCCGATGAGCGAGACGGAGTCTTCGTAGTGCAGCTGTGCACCCTCGGCTTCGAGGGCGCGGGTGAGGTCGGTGGCCACTCTGTCGTAGCCGCCCACATTGATGCCCTTGGCAAGGAAGTAGCGCTCCAGGGCGCTCATGCCGATGCCGCCGGCACCCACAAAGTATACGGATTTTATTTCATTCAGTTCCATAGCGTGTGTGTGCTGTTTATTGTGCGGAGCCCTTGCCTGCCAGTTTGAGTATTTCGTCCACTATCTGGTCTGTGGCGTGGGGTCTGCCCATCTGCAGTATGTTGGTTCCCAGCGTAGAGAGGGTCTCGGGATTGCCCACCACCTCCACGGCTTTGGGAATGAGGAACATGCGCGCCTCGTTGTCCTTGACGCAGATGGCAGCCTTGCGGGCTACCAGCGCCATGGCGTTTTTGGTCTGGTGGTCTTCAGCCACGTTGGGCGAGGGCACCAATATGACGGGCTTGCCGAGCATCTGCAGTTCGGAGATGCTGCACGCCCCCGCACGGCTTATCACCAGGTCGGCAGCCTTGTAGGCCTTGGCCATGCCCGTGATGAAGTCGCTCACATAGAGGTTGGCGGGCTTCACCTTCTCCTGCAGCGCGTCTTTTATCTCAGCGCTGTAGTACTTGCCCGTCTGCCAGATGAACTGCACGTCCTTCTGCTTGCGTATGAGGTCGAGGTGGAGCAGCACGCTCTCGTTGATGGTGCGCGCGCCGAGGCTTCCGCCCACTATCAGCACGGTGCGCTTGGAGGAGTCGAGGCCAAACGACTTGACCGCCAGTTCGCGGGTCAGGCCAGCCGCCTTTAGTTCCTGGCGCACGGGATTGCCCGTGAGCACCACCTTGGTGCCGGGGAAGAAGCGCTCCATGCCCTCGTAGGCCACGCACACCTCTGCAGCCCGCTTGCCCAGCATCTTGTTGGTCACGCCGGCATAGCTGTTCTGCTCCTGCAAGAGCACCGGCACGCGGAGGTCCTCAGCCGCGCCCACACAGGGACCGCTGGCATAGCCGCCCACGCCGATGACCACGTCGGGATTGAACTCCTTGACGATCTTGTGGCACGTAGCCTTGCTCTTCATGTAGAGGTATAGCACTTTGACGTTCTTGAGCAGGTTCTTGCGGTTCATGCCCATTATCTTCAGACCGCGTATCTCGTAGCCGGCTTGCGGCACGCGCTCCATCTCCATGCGCCCCTCGGCGCCCACAAACAGTATGTCGGTCTGGGGCTCGCGCGCCTTGAGGGCGTTGGCTATGGCTATGGCGGGGAACACGTGTCCCCCCGTGCCGCCACCGGCAATTATAACCTTGAGTTTGTTGTCCATACGAAAGCTGTAACTATTTCATTTATTTGTGTTTGCAATCTTCCCAAGCGCAAAGGGCGGCACACCGGTGCCTACTGCGCACTATTATAGCGCAAATTTAATAAAAAATCATGTTCGGGATAAACGATTTCGCACATTTTATTTGACTTTTTCGGCACCTTCGCCACTGGTTGCGGAAAGCTGCTGATTTCGATGGTTTCGCACCCCGCCGCACCGCAAGAAATTGCCGCAGGAGGACAGCATTTTGAAAAGAAACGACTAATTTTGTTAGCAAATTGACTAAGGCTGAAAACCAAGGCCAAAACTTAACCCGCCACGACATGAAGAGACTGCTCTACGCCCTCAGCTGCGCAAGCGCCGCCGTGATGCCAACACTATTGCTGTCAGCATTGTTGGCGCTTGCCGTCATGCCGGCACCTGCCGCGGACAGGCAAGCCAGCAGCGAAGCCCGTCTCGACACGCTGTGGGGCGCCTATTGCTACCGCGAACTCAAGGGCGAGATTTCGGGAGTGTCGCGCCGCAAGACTCCCTTCACCGCCATGCCGCTGCGCAAGGGCGAGGCGATGGTCTACTACGTGCTTGCCGACAAATCGGAGGCGACCGTTTCGCTCGTGGCAAGCGCCGCCGGCAAGGGTTGCGCGCCGCTCAACGTCAAGATTATAGAGGTAAACACAAACAAGGAGGTCTGCAACAAGACGGTCAAGGCGGGGCAGCGCAAAGGCGAAAAGCCCGTCACCGTGGCCAAGGGCATCATGCTGCCGTCCAAGTCGTGGTACCGCATCGAACTGACCGCACCCTCTTGGGCTGCCCTCCAGAGCGTCGACTATCTGCTGTTTGCCAACAATAGCGACATAGGCATCAAGCCGTCGCCCATCTTCATGGCGCCCTCCGTGCACCTCACAAGTTGGAAATCCACCGACCCCGCCGCGCCCAAGGGCGAGGCCTACGACTGGGCATACATGGAGGTGATGCTGCCCAAGAAGTACGAGCGCAAAAACACCTACGTCATGTCGCTGGGCGTGCTGAGCGGCTACATGGGCATGCAGACCGTAGACGACAGCGGCGAGGGGCTCTACAGCCACCGCGTGCTCTTCTCCATGTGGGACAAGGGCGACACCGACGCCGACAGCAACCTGCCCGACTACCTGCGCTCGGGAGTCCTCGACTGCGGCTACGACGTGCGCATCCGCCGCTTCGGAGGCGAGGGCACCGGCACCCAGGCCATGGTGCTCCACTCCCCTTGGCAGTGCGACAACTGGGTGCAGTTCATCACCGCCTGCCGGCCCGAGAAACTCGACATTACCGTCAGGGGCAGTCAAGGGCAAGACTCTACCATAGAATATACCAACACGCTCGTCTCGGCATGGTACAAGGAGGCGGGCGACAGCGAGTGGCGCTACCTCGCCACACTGCGCGAGGCGGGCCGCAACCACTACATGGCGGGCTGGTACTCCTTCCTTGAAAACTTCACCGACGACGGTGGCGAGTTCTACCGCCGCGCCTACTACCGCAACGGCTATCTCCACTCGCTGGCCGACGGCAAATGGCACAACCGCAACGAGGTCAACTTCGGTCACACGCAGGGCAAGCCCCACGAGCCGCGCTACGACTACGGCCACGGGGCGACGAGCCTCTACCCCAACTGCTTCTACCTGGAGCAGGGCGGCTACAGCCTCTGCCCCAACGACAGCGCCCACACCGTGCCCCTCGCCACCGACAACACACCCGTCGACACCATCGGCCTCAACGCCTTGTGGCAGCGGGCGGAGCAGGCCATGCGCAAGGAGAGCACCCGCGCCATGGACGTGATGATAGCGCAAGCGGCTGAGCAGCCCGACAAACTCGCAGCCTTCAAGGCGCTCGCAAAGAAGTACATAGACAACGCCGGCAAATTCGGCTACTACAAAAAGGAGGACATGGCGGACCTCACCGCCGCCTACAACAACGGCAGGACTGACGATGCCGCAGGACTGGCTCAGGAACTGCGCTACATGGCTTTCACCGCCAATTCGCTGAAGTGCGGGAAGGTCGCCCGGGTGGAGCACCTCGGCTGCACGCGCGGCTACCAGATTCTCACGCCGAGCGGAGCCCTGACGGTCGGCGCCGGCAACAAACTGACCTGCGCCACCGACAGCGTGGCTACCGACAACAGCCGCAGCTGGCGCATCACGAGGCAGGGCGACAGCGACAAGGTGGTGGTGCGCAACATAGCCACCAGGCTCTATCTCGATCCGACGACAGCCACCATGCTCAGCACCCAGCCTGCAATTCTCACTGTCAAGGCGCTCGACGGAGAGGGCAATTTCGCTATCTTTGCAGGCGACAAGCGAGTGGAGTGCCAAATTATCGACAACTACTTTGTACAATAGCGGTGCCACGAAAACAATCGGCGCACGCCCGACCACAATATATAAACTGACGACAAACTATCTGACGATACAATGAACAGACTGAAAGTCTTCCTCAAACCAGCCACACGTCTCTCGTGGTGGAGCGACTGGTTCTTCATCTTGCTCGGCTGTCTCTGCACCGCCGCGGGATTCGTCTTCTTCATCAACCCCTACAACCTCGTGCCGGGCGGCATCTACGGCCTCAGCGTGGTGCTCCACAACCTCGTGCCATGGCTACAGATTGGTACCATAAGCTACGCCTTCGAGATACCGCTCCTCCTGCTGGCGCTCATCTTCCTGGGCAAGAAAATAGGCACGCGCACCATCATCGCTGCCCTCGTGACGCCGCTCGTCATGAACGGCCTCTCGCTGCTCGCCTACCCCACCACTGAGGCGCTCCACAACCTCGACCCCACGCTCATAGCCGGCGGCCACCTCAATCTGAGCAACCACCTCATGCTCACCACCATCATGGGCGGAGCGCTCGTAGGCGCGGGCTGCGGACTGGTGGCGCGCAACCGGGCCACCGGCGGCGGCACCGACATCGTGGCTATGTTCATGCAGAAGTACCTGCACATCAAGTTCTCGAAGTCCATCTTCATTGCCGACGCCCTCGTGGTGCTGTCGGGCTTCGTGGTGATAGGACTCGGAGTGGGCACCGGCAGCACGGGCACCGAAGACTGCTACCTCTCGTTCTACTCGCTCATTGCCATCTACATCTCCTCGCGCGTCATAAGCATGGTCATCAACGGCTTCAAGAACGAGCAGATTCTCTTCATCATCGGACGCGGGCGCATGGACAAACTGCGCTCCTACATACTCAACGACCTCGACCGCGGCGCCACCATCATCAAGAGCTCCGGACTCTACAGCGGCGAAGACAAAGACATGCTCTTCCTCGTGGTGAAGGAGAAGGAAGTGACGCGCGTCAAGCAGATGATAAAGAAGGTGGAGCCCGACTGCTTCATCGTCATCACCGACGCCTACGACACCTTTGGCGAGGGCTTCCGCGACCTGCCCAACACCAACGACATCGTTGCCGAATAAATTCTGACTAAACACTCTAACATCTCTATACCAAATTACACCCATGAACAAAAAGTACCTGCCCGCCCTGGCGCTCCTGCCACTGGCGGTCCACGCCCAGCAACAGCGCTGGAACATTGTCTACATAATGACCGACGACCACACCATGCAGATGATGTCGTGCTACGACAAGACACACGTCAAGACGCCCAACCTCGACCGCATAGCGCAAGACGGAGTGCGCTTCACTAACTCCTACGTAGCCAACTCGCTCTCGGGACCCAGCCGCGCCTGCATGCTCACCGGCAAACACAGCCACAAGAACGGCTTCACCAACAACGAGCACGGCATCTTCGACGGCTCGCAGCAGACCATGCCCAAGCTCATGCAGCAGGCGGGCTACACCACCGCCCTCATCGGCAAGTGGCACCTCGTCAGCACGCCCACCGGCTTCGATCACTTCGAGATTCTGCCGGGACAGGGCGACTACTACAACCCCACCTTCATCACCCAAGACGGCAACAAACACACCGAGGAGGGATACCTCACCAACATCATCACCGACAAGGCGCTCAACTGGATGGACGGACAGCGCAACTCAGGCAAGCCCTTCTGCCTCTTCATTCACGAAAAGGCGTGCCACCGCGACTGGCTGCCCGAGATGAAATATCTGCACGAATATGAAGACGTCACCTTCAAGCTGCCCGACAACTTCAACGACGACTGGCAGGGCCGGCTCGCCGCGCAGCAGCAGGAGATGGACATAGCGTCCGACACCGACATGACCATGGACTACGACATCAAGATGTATGATCCCAATGTCAAGACGCGCCTCACCGACTCCTACCTCTCCTTCCTGGGCCGCCTCGACTCGCAAGACCGCGCCACCTACGACGCCTTCTACGACTCGCTGGCGGTGGACTTCCGCAGCCGCCACCTCACCGACCAGCAGCTGAAGGAGTTCAAGTACCAGCGCTTCATGCGCGACTATGCCAAGGTGCTCAAGACGTTCGACGACAACGTAGGGCGCATCCTTGACTACCTCGACAGCACGGGCCTCTCTGAAAACACCCTCGTGGTCTACACCTCCGACCAAGGCTTCTATATGGGCGAGCACGGGTGGTTCGACAAGCGCTTCATGTACGAAGAGTCTTACTCCACCCCGCTCGTGATGCGCATGCCGCGCGCCTACGGCAAGCCGGTGGCAAAGGGCGACATCACCGAACTGGTGCAGAACATTGACTACGCGCCCACCTTCCTCGACCTGGCGGGTGCCGAAGTGCCCAGCGACATTCAGGGCGTCAGCCTCCTGCCCCTGCTCGAAGGCAAGCACCCCAAGGACTGGCGGCAGAGCCTCTACTACCATTATTATGAGTTCCCCGCCGAGCACTCCGTGCGCCGCCACTACGGTGTGAGCACCGCCGACGGCTGGAAGCTCGTGCACTTCTATCCCGCGCCTGGCGAAGACCCCAAGACCGCCATCGACGCTTGGGAACTCTACAACCTCAACGACGACCCCACTGAGATGCACAACCTCTACGGCACACCCGGCTGCGAGAAGCAAGTGAAGCGCCTCACCAAGGAGCTCCACAAACTGCAGAAACAATACGACGACCCCATCGAGGAGCAGCTCAAGGCGCGCCAGCAGGAGAAGAAATAGTAGTCCTGCAGAAGCAGCAGCCCCCAAAGCATCTGCCTTAACACAAAACATAACACACAAAACATAACACACAAAACATAACACCCTTAATACAACGCTCACCTATGCACAAACGAATCCTGTCACTCATCATCGTGGCCCTCACAGCGTGGAGCGCCACCTTTGCCACCGACTTCAAGATAGAAGGCGGCAAGTTCATTCTTGACGGCAAGCCCGTCACCCTCTTCTGCGGCGAGATGCACTATCCGCGCATTCCCCAGGAGTACTGGCGCGACCGACTGATGCGCGCCAAGGCCATGGGCCTCAACTGCATCTCTACCTACGTCTTCTGGAACATCCACGAGCGCCAGCCGGGCAAGTTCGACTTCAGCGGCGAGGCTGACCTCGCCAAGTTCATACGCACCGCCCAGGAGGTAGGCCTCTACGTGGTGCTGCGCCCCGGCCCATACGTCTGCGCAGAGTGGGACTTCGGAGGTTTCCCCTACTGGCTGCAGAAAAACAAGCACATGAAGTGGCGCAGCGACGACCCCGACTTCCTCGCCGCCTGCAAGCGCTACCTCGACCGCCTCGGCAAGGAGGTGGGCAAGTACTGCGTGGGCAACGGAGGCAACATCATCATGGTGCAGATAGAGAACGAATACGGCTCCTACGACAAGGACCGCGTCTACCTCGGCAAAATCAAGGCCATGCTTGAAGAGGCAGGCTTCAACGCCCCCTACATCACCTGCGACGGCGCCGGACAGATGCCCAACGGCTACATGAAAGACGTACTGCCCACCGTCAACGGCTCGGTGGGCGAAGAGGTGAAGCGCGCCATCGACCGCTTCCACCCCGGAGGCCCCTACTTCGTGGCTGAGTTCTACCCCGCGTGGTTCGACGTGTGGGGACAGAGCCACTCCAAGCGCGACTTCCACTCGCCAGCCAACCAGATTGACTGGATGCTGGGCCACGACGTGTCGGTCAACATATATATGTTCCACGGCGGCACCAACTTCGCCTACACCAACGGAGCCAACACCGTGGGCAGCGGCTACGAGCCCCAGCCCACCAGCTACGACTACGACGCGCCGCTCGGCGAATACGGCAACCCCACGCCCAAGTACTACGCCTTCCGCGAAGTGGCACAGCGCCACCTGCCCGCCGGCGATACGCTGCCCGACGTGCCGCCACTCAACCCCATAGCCACCTTCGCCCCGGTGCAGCTCACTGACAGCGTGCCGCTCAGCGCCGCCTTCGGCCGCCGCATCAACGCCGAGAACCCGCTCACCATGGAAGACGCTGACCAGGACTTCGGCTACATACACTATGAGACAACGGTAGCAGGCGGCGGCAAGGGCGCGCTGGTCATCCGCAGCGTGCGCGACTACGCCATCGTCTTTGTCAACGGCAAGCGCATCGGCACACTCGACCGACGCCACAACCAGACCAAGATGCAGGCCGACATTCCTGCCGGAGCCAAACTCGAGATACTGGTTGAAAACGTGGGCCGCATCAACTACGGACCCGACCTGCTCGACAACCACAAGGGCATAACCGACAGCGTCACCTTCTGCGGCCACAAACTCACCAACTGGACCACCACGCCGCTGCCGCTCTACACACTCAAGAAGATGCCCAAGGCCACCAAGCCGCGCGCCAACGAGATGGAGGGCGTAGCCTTCCACCGCGGCACCTTCACCCTCGACAAGCAGGGCGACGTCTTCCTCGACATGAGCGCATGGGGCAAGGGAGCCGTGTGGATCAACGGACGCAGCATCGGCAAGTTCTGGCAGATTGGTCCCCAGCAGACGCTCTACGTACCCGGTCCCTGGGTGAAGAAGGGCAAAAACGAGATAATGGTGTTCGACATGGAGCCTACGGGCAACTACACCGTTGCCGGACTGTCCGAACCCGTCCTCGACAAGGTGGGCACTGACCACAACAAGCCCACCCTCAAGGGCAGGACGCAGCCAGCCGGACAGCCCATCATCGAAGACGGCGACTGCGTGCTGAAAGGCACACTGCAGAACGCCAACGGAGCACAGCACTTCGCGCTCGCCACACCTGCCACCATGCGCCACATCTGCATCGAGGTAGAGTCGTCCTACGACGACAAGAACGCCTGCCTCGCAGAACTGACGCTCTACGGCGAGGGCGGCAAAATCTTGTCAAAGGACAACTGGAACGCCACCTACGTAAGCACCGAGCAGTCCGACGAAGGCCCCGCCGAATACCTCTTCGACGAAAGCCCCAAGCAGTACTGGCACGCGCAGTGGAAGCCCTCCACCACCCCGTTCCCCCACCGCATCATCATAGACCTGGGTGAGATACAGACCGTCACCGCCATAGACCTCCAGCAGCGCGGAGCCAACAAGCCCGGCTGCGTCAAGGACTTCCGCATCTACGGCCGCCCGCAGTTCTTCCTCTTCAAGCAATAACCCAGGAGGACACCGCGCTATAACTAACAACAGGCGGCGCATCATATAAACTAAGGATAGGCGACACAGCCCAGCCTGCCATAGGCAACGCAGCCTTAAAACAACTGGCGACCCACACGCCTTCCGCTCTGCTTAGAGCCCTACAACGCCCTGAAAATCTTGCTCCCCGCAAGTTTTTCAGGGCGTTTTCTCGTATCCATCCATGCCAAGGCTAATGCCCCGTTTCATTTCTGACGAAGCTGATGTCCAGTCTGAAATAATTGCTGTCCGCCAAAAGCCTACCTCAACGCCCTTGCCATAGGACAACAGCCAATGGCAAAAAAGCCGTGCAGAAACAACATCTTCTTCATTATCCAATCAATTTGGCTTGCGACTGACTATCGGTGGCTTTTTGCTAGAGACAGAACATTTCAATAGGTCGATAATTTTCTCTTAGCGGATTCCGTAACAATGTTGTCCAAAGAAAGCCGTCCTTTATATTCATAGTAATAATCAGGGTCAAAATCCGTATTGATAACAGTGAATTCATATCCGTTCTTTACTGGAGCAAGCGTATCGATACATGTATATTCGAAATCTGGGTACCTGAATTCTCGTTCTTTTATAACATTCAATTTCGAGTCAAGGAGAACCGTCTTGCATGTAAATGTTGATGTGTTGCAGCCTGCAGTTGTAACCAATGAGTTCATTCCTATCATATATTTTCTGCCTTGAACATATATATAAGGAATATGCCACCCGTAAAAAGTTTTAGCCGCTATTTGCTTGCCATTCGCAAATTTTATTAGCCTGCTGAAATAATATGCCTCGTTATATATTCTTTCCGGGTATATGAGGTACAAATCAGTATTACTAACAGAATCAACAATATACTCTCTGTACAGACGCCTTACGTTGTTAATTGTTACAAGTGGAGCCTTGTCGAAATTTTCTTCTCTGTTAAGGCCTTTGCTCAGACAACGAAAGGAGTTGTCTGGTTTCGGAGGGAGATGATGGTCCTTGTTTCT
>CAVGQS010000037.1:0-17740 GCA_963631415.1 Lactococcus garvieae
TGGATTACATCGTAGAACCCTCTAAGGAACAGATTGTGGAGGCTCTCATACCGAAAGTGTTGTGTCTCAAGCTATATACGGCAATACTTGACAGCTTGGCAGCAGAACATTCTGCTCGTGTGGTGGCAATGCAAACGGCTACAGACAACGCTGACCAGTTGTTGTATGAACTGACCTTGATGTATAACAAAACCCGACAAGCTGCAATTACATCAGAATTGTTGGATATAGTCGGAGCTTCGTTCCAATGACATTCCCGCTATATTGCGGAAAATCAGTCAATAGCAACAGAAAAGGGGCTGGCGTCCATTGTTGGATGTCAGCCCCTTTTCTGTTTGTCTTGTTTTGTGAGCGATCTTTTGGATTATTTCAGAATCTTGTGTGATCGAACAAAACCATCCGCATTAATCTTAACAATGTAGGAACCTGCTGGAAGTCCGCCAAGTGAGAGGCTGAGTTGAGAAGTCTCGCTGTCGGCTGTGGCAGTATCGAGGAGTGTACCTCCCACATTGTAAAGGCTCACTGTGGAACCTGCTCCAATCTGTCCACTGACGCAGACGCATCGTTCATTGTGCGTCACCCTTAATGCTTCTGCTTTGTTTGTGGCGACGTAAGTTGTGTCAGACTCTTCTGTATTAAACGTCGTGAAACGTAGTTTGTAGCCATAGGTGCCCGAAGTGGGGACGAGATACTTGCTCAGAGGCTGTGGACCACAACTGCCAGAACCTATTCCGCGTTGTGTGTAGTCGAAGTGAGCATTGATAGTGCGGCTCGCGTCTTTGGCGGCGAGCGGAAGTTCCCATGAGTGCTTGTAGCTCTTCAGTTTCGAGTCACTCCAGTAGAGTGTTGAGAAAGCTACCTGTCCTTCGGCGTCAATCTGTATGTAGTTGCCTGTGGTGTCGGCGAGTACGAGCTGACGCATATCCATACGGTTACCCATCGATTGCGGACGGAGATAGCGCTCGTTCATGTCCCAGACTGTGCTGGTGTACCTGCCCAGCGGTGACCCTGTGCAACGGTCATTGTAGTTCTCAAGCGGTCCCCGTGCATAGTAGCTGACGTTGTAGAAGGTTCCTGGCAATTGCATTGATATGCCTAGACGGCGCAATGCGTTATCGAGGTCGGTGGCAGTAACTCGTGGAGTGAATTGCGTCTCAAGATCTACGGTGCCGTTCGCATAGATGGTGTAGACAAGTATGCAATTGGCGTTTGTACCCGTCTCGTCAATGGTTAGGGTGGCACTCATACTGTCTGCCGCAAATTCGTAAGTTGCAGTGCGCCTGCTTATGCCGTTGCTTGAACTATACGACGGGTCACTGTTATAGGGCGCATCGTTCTCAATCCAACGGTAGTTGTCGTAGTCGGGATATGTATTGTTTTGGACGACAGTAATGCCGTTTTGCTTCCAACTCCTAAGGGCGCTAGTTGTCGTACTGTATTGTATGGCCACCTTGCTATTGCCTATGGTGTTGTTTAATCCTGTTTTGGTGAGTCGTAGCTTTTCATATCCCGTAGCGTCAACGGAAGGGAGTTCGTCACGTTCTTGAATGCAGAACTGTGCTGAAGCGATTGGATAGTTTGCCGTGGAGTATTCTGTAGTCGCATCGCGGAGGATTTCGATATTGAGCAAAAGTTCCTTTCCGTCATAGTCAGCAATGTTGTACGAGAAAGGTAGAGCAATAGTACCTGTACTGTCTGCTTCAACAGTGGGAGCAACGACTGAAGCAGATTTCACTTCTTGACCGTCGGAAAGCAGTGTTGCCTCCAGAGTGTAGCCGTTGCCTATAGTGGTGAAATCATAGACGTTCTTTAACGTGATTTGTTGCTCATCAACATCGTAGCTAAACTTGACGTATTGGTAAACCTTCTTTACTTCGGTTAGTTTGCCGTTCCAAACACGATCAGCTGTTATGATTCCGTTGTTTACAAAGTTGCCTTGATGCGGTGCATCATTCCAGTCAAAACCGGTCTTGTATTTGTTGAAACCGTTAGCCGTCAGTGTGCCGGACTTGATGTCGTCTGCAGAGTAGATGGCCTGGTCCACCCAGTCCCAGATACATCCGCCAATGCCATATTTGCTCGCTTCAATCACATCCCAATATTCCTGCAGATTACCTACCGAATTGCCCATTGCGTGATCATACTCGCACATGAAGTAGGGCTGTTGTGCCCAGTTGCTGTTTGACTGTGTCTCTACGAGACTTACTTCTGGATACATATAACTCCAAAGGTCGGTGCCTGTGGCGCCCTTGCCGGCGTTTGTCGCACCCTCATAGTGTATGGGACGTGATGGATCAAGGCTCTTGATGAGGTTATAGTTTGATGTGAAGTTTGATCCGTAGCCGCTCTCGTTACCCATGCTCCAGAATATGATGCTCGGGTGGTTGCGGTCGCGGAGTACCATGCGACGTTCGCGGTCATTGTAGGCTTCTGTCCATGAGCCCTTGGCGGAAATTATGTCAGAAGAACCATGGTCGTTCCAGTTTTTGTGGCACTCCAAGTCGGCTTCATCCATTACATAAAGTCCGTAGTAGTCGAACATAGCGTTCATCTTTGCCTGACGCGGATAGTGGCTGCAGCGAATGGTGTTCACATTTGCCTGTTTCATCATCTTAATGTCCGTCAGCATCGTTTCTACGTCGATAGATCGTCCGCGGAGCGGATGCGTGTCTTGTGCGTTTACACCCTTGAAGTATATCTGCTTGCCGTTGATATACACACGATGGTCGGAAGAAGGAATTTCAATGTGGCGGAAACCATATTTGGTGGCGAAAGCCTCCTCTTCGTTGCCGTCGCCGTCGAGCTGGGCAAAGTCGAGAGTATACAGGTTCGGAGTCTCGGCCGTCCAGGGCAGGAGGTTGGAGAGAGAACTGAATTCTATAGTCTGCGTCTGTTCGGCAGTATTTCCTGCAGTGAATGAAAATTGTGCGGTTTGTTCAGCAATCTGCTCGCCAGAGGGAGACAACAGCCGTACGCGAACCGACTTCTCTGCAGCTTCACCGTCGCGGTTGTTCATCGTCAGTGCCACGTTCATCGAACCGGAGCTGTAGTTGTCGTTGGCAGAGAGTGTGGAGCTAATTGCGTGGTCGCGGAGATATGTGCGAGGAGTAGCGAAGAGATATACGTCACGATGTATACCGCTCATGTGCCACATGTCCTGACCTTCAAGGTAAGAACCATCAGTGAAGCGGAACACTTGAACGCTCAAGTTGTTCTCGCCTTGGCGCACGTAAGAGGTGATGTCGAACTCCGCATCGTTGTTGGCTCCTTGCGTGTAGCCCACTTTTTCGCCGTTCACCCAAACATAGGCGCCGCTGTAGATTCCGTCAAAGTGCAGGAACACACGGCTGTCCGCCCAGTCGGTTGGCAGAGTGAATGTTCGGCGGAACGATGAAACGGAGTTATAGAGTTTGCTCTTCATGCTGATGTATGGCGGATTGTCTTCGAAGGCATACCCAACGTTGATATACCAAGGGTCACCGTAGCCTTTCATCTCTACACAAGAAGGTATCTCGATGTCGTCCCATGCGCTTACATTAGCCGAGTCAGCATAGAACGTGTCTGCACCGGGGCGCAGGTCTGGGTCTTTCACGAAATTAATTTTCCACATGCCGTTTAGGGACATCCATCGGCTATTGTCTTGTGGGTCGAGCCACGGATGATTGTATCGGTCCGCGTCAGCGTGGAGCGCTGATGTAGTGGGGTAGGGGATGTAGGTGGCATGTCCTTCTTCCTTGTTCACTGCAAAGACTTTTTCATTCTCCCAGTCATTCCTTTGAACATAGGGCGCGTCGGTGGGTTCAAGAGTAAAATATGTGTAGTCGCTTGTGCCGTCGTCTGTCATCAAGGTGGAGTTTGTCTCGCTGACTGCCAGATAGTAGTTCGTGCCGCTATATGTGTACTGCAACTGGTAGACACTATCTTGTCCGCTCACGCTGACGAGCGTCACCTGCTGGTTGGCGTTTGATGCGTCTAGGCTGTATTGCAATGGAGTCTTCTTGCCGTTCAGCCCGGCGTCAATAGCATAAGAGTACATTTCGTTGTAGAGCACGGTGGCGGCAACAGTTTTCCCGCTGCTCTTGTATGATACGGGACGGTACTTCCAGTGCTGTCCGTAGTTGCCTTCTTCGTAACTGTTGGCATATATGTAAGCACTGCTCTTACTGCTCTTCATATTGTCGAGCACCAATCCTGTCTTTTTGCTGCGTATGATATAGGTCTGTCCTTTCACTGGCGAGTCGTAGGTGTTCGTAGTGGCTTGCATGCAGAAGTAGCTGTTGGCAGCTGTGAGGTTCTCGTCCATATATACAGAGCCGTCATCTCGAAGCGTCATTACACGGCTGCCGTCGTCGGTAAGAAACTGTACGAGATCCGTTTCCGCGTCAATGGTCTTTACCGTAAACTGCTGGTTTTCGTTGGTTGCGTCACTCGTCCATTGCAACAAGCGGTAGGGCTTCGAAGCCTTGGGCGCCATGTCGATGCCCATGTTAAAGTGAGGATTGACGAAAGCGAATTTCTCTTCGCTCGCGCTGATTGGAATTACCATCCAGTCTTGTCCTTCGCTATCCGCGTCCACTTCTGTACATGAGAGATAAGTGTCAAGACTACTACTGCCTCCATTTGTAAGCGCAGTACCTGTGGCTTGGCAGACGATGCGGTAAATCACGCCGCTTTGTCGTAGATTGATAGTTGCATTAGCGGCAACTGCTACCAAGCAAACCAGACTGGTGAGCAACGTGCATCGAATGTGTTGGAAATGTGTCATTTGTTGATAGTTGAGTAATGATGTTCTGGTATAATTTGACTAGAATATAATCTTTTTGAAAAGTGCGTGATCAACCTAGCCTAATAGAAAATAAGTGCAGGAAAGAGAAGATTTCTCAAAAGCTGCTTGTGCCTTTGACAACCGCAAAACGCAATTGAGATCTAAACAACCAACGAGCAACTTTTGCGAATGCAAAAATAGATAATTTTTCCGAACTTGCAAACGCATTGGACGACAAATGTGAACTTGGTGGCAGACGAAATTAAAACACCTCGCATTACCTTTTCGATTCCAATCTCTACCTAAACCCATCTCGTCAACAACAGGTGGAAAAACCACGCTTGAAATCTACGGGACTTTGAGAAAGAGCGCCAATAACAGTCATCCATACGCTTACAGCTGTTGCGTTCACGCAAAAAGAGATTTTCAAGTTGTTTTGTTGCCGAACCGTCTTTTATCAAGGCGTTGATCTCGTAGTCACATCTTAGTGACCGACTGTCAAGGTTTGCAGACCCTACATAACTCCACTGCCCGTCAATCATCATAATCTTGGAATGATGGAATCCCTCTTGATAGTAATACACCTTGGCTCCAGCTTTGGCAAGCCGACGGGCCTGATAGTCCACAATTCTGGGAGTTATCGGAATGTCGCTCTTCTCTGAGACCATAATCTGTACGTCAACACCTCGTCTTATTGCATTCTTAATAGCACGAACGATGGAGTGACTCAGCGTGAAATATGGGTTGATAAGCCACAGCCTTTCTTTTGCATTATCTATACAGTTGAGGAATGTTTTCCTTATTATTTTAGGGGAGGTGTGTGGTTCCCTGTTTATTATGGCAAGAACTTTTTTCCCGCATGTGCCGGTGGTGTCTTTCTTCAAGAATGGGATGGCTTTCTCCGGCAATGACTCTCCAGGATACAATTCTACACCAGAAATCTTCTGGCCGGTGGTCATTTCCCATGCCCGCAAAAAAATCGCCTGATATTTGCCTACGGCATCGCCCTCAATTCTGTAGTGCAAATCGTGCCACGCTCCGAACTCCGGCTTGCCGTTAATGTAGTAGTCTGCCACGTTCATGCCTCCGCTGTATGCGGACTTACCGTCTATAATCACAATTTTGCGGTGGTCTCGGGGAATTATGTGGTTGATCCAGGGGAACTTTATGGGGTCAAATTCATAAATCTCTATTCCGCTGTCTCTGACCTCCTTTAGTTTTTTCTTTTTGATGGGCTGGTCGTTGCTGCTGTTCCCAAACGAATCATACAGCAATCGGACCTTCACTCCTTCCTTGACCTTCACGGCAAGGCTGTCGAACAGACTATTTGCAATGGAATCATCGCGAAAGTTGAAGTATTCCATGTGTATGGTTGACTTCGCCTCTCTGACGGCCTTGAACAGGTCCGCAAACTTAGCCTTGCCATTGTCAAAAAAGACAATGCTATTGTTGTATGAAAACTTTGCTCCGTCTTTTTCCGCCTGCAGTTGTATGGCATTGTCTGCCTTTTGAGCGAAACATGCCGTACTTAGCAGTAGCAAGATCAAAAAAATCCTTTTGGACATACCCTGCCGCAGCATTGCTTAAATAACGGTGCTAAATGAGTCTACAACTCCTAGCAGATGGCTGTTTTCGTCAGCAACCAATACACAATGTATCTTGTTAGAGTTGAGGATGTGGTCTATCTCGGCAACTTTCACAGTTGGCGCCACTGTCTTGGGTGAACGCGTCATTACGTCAGCCACTGTCAGTGAGAAGAACTGGTCGGGCGAGTTTTGCATTGCTCGTCTTATGTCTCCGTCAGTAATAATACCCGCAATAGCATCGTCTTTCATGGCGATGCAGATGCCCAGCCTGCCCTTGCTTACGATTGTCACTGCCTCTCTCAGTAGAGTATCTGGCGCCACGACGGGCAAGTCCTTGGAAATCATGATGTCAGAGGCCTTGGTTAGCAGTCTCTTTCCCAGCATGCCTCCAGGGTGAAACTTCGCAAAATCAGTGTCCTTAAACCCACGCGCTTTTATGAGGCAACAAGCTATGGCATCGCCCATTGCCAGCGTAGCGGTAGTTGAAGATGTTGGGGCAAGGTTGAGAGGACAGGCTTCGCGCTTGACTGACACATTGAGGTGTGCAGCCGAGTATTTTGCCAACAAGGAGTGGGGGTTGCCGCTGATGCCAACTATCGGGATGTTCCTGTCTAGCAGTGACGGAACAATTCGTAGTAATTCGTCTGTAAACCCCGAATTGCTGATGGCAATAACCAAGTCATTTTCGCACACGACTCCAAGGTCTCCATGATAAAAATCAAGCGGGTTAACGAAGAAACTCGGAGTGCCGGTGCTGCTGAGCGTAGCGGCAATCTTTGCGCCTATATGTCCGCTCTTGCCTACGCCAGTAATGATGATTTTGCCCTCGCAGTCCAAAATCAAGTCTATGGATTTGTCAAAGTTGTCATCAAGCAGCGGAATCAGGTCCAACAACGCTTGCGATTCATCTTTAAAGCATTGAACAGCTGTATTTATCCACATCTTTTCTTGTTGTTTTAACAAAACGGTTTTCAAATATCCAAAATGCTCTTCAGCACTTTCTCAAAACTGTCGAGCGGCAACATATTGGTGCCGTCGCTAAGAGCCTTTTCTGGCGTGGGGTGGATTTCGAAGAAATATCCTGTGGCGCCAAAGGCTTTGGCCGCCAAAGCTATGGCAGGAATATGCTCCCTGTCGCCGCCGGTAACTCCATTGCCGGCGCCTGGCCGTTGAACCGAGTGTGTGCAGTCCATGATTACAGTGGGGCAAAATTTCAGCATATCGGGAATGTTCCTGAAGTCTACCACAAGGTTGTTGTAGCCGAATGTATTGCCTCGCTCCGTGAGCCACACCTCTTTAGCCCCGCTTTGAATCGCCTTCTCCATAGGGAAACGCATATCTCTGCCGCTAAGGAATTGGGCTTTCTTGATATTGACAATTTTCCCGGTCGTGGACGCAGCAACAAGCAAGTCTGTCTGGCGGCACAAAAAAGCGGGAATTTGCAACACGTCGGCTACTTCGGCAACGGGATTTGCCTGATATGACTCATGGATGTCAGTGAGGATTCTCAAATTGTAGGTTCTCTTTACGTCGTCAAGCATGGCAAGACCTTTTTCCAGTCCCGGTCCTCTGAAAGAAGACAGAGAAGTGCGGTTAGCCTTGTCAAACGAAGCCTTGAAGATTATGTCTACCTCATATTTCTTGTTCAGTCTGACAATCTCAGTTGCCACGATGTCAAGAAGTTCCTTTGATTCAATGACGCACGGTCCTGCAATTATCTCCATATTACTTAAGGCGTTATTAGCAACGGTTTTATTTGCCATATAGCTTCGCCCTCGCCTCTTGTATGCGTGGGTCTGCCATATAGTCTTCGTAGGTTGTCAACTTGTCGATGATGCCGTTGGGTGTAAGCTCAATGACTCGGTTGGCCAAAGAGTTTATGAACTCATGGTCATGGGAGGCAAACAGCACATTCCCGCGGTATAACTTGAGGTTGTTGTTGAAAGCTTGAATAGACTCCAGGTCCAGATGGTTTGTAGGGGTGTCGAGAATAAGACAGTTGGCATTCCTCAGCTGCATGCGGGCAATCATTAGTCTCATGCGCTCGCCTCCGCTTAGCACGTTCACCTTCTTGAGTATATCTTCGCCCGAAAAGAGCATTCTTCCAAGAAACTGTTTGAAATACACCTCGTTGCCTTCGCCAAATTGGCTCAGCCATTCAAGCATGTTAACAGAGGTGTTAAAAAAACTGGTATTGTCAAGCGGCAGATAGGCGTTGGTGATAGTTACACCCCATTTGTAGGTTCCCTCTGCTGGTTGCGCATTGCCTGTTATTATTTCAAACAAGGCGGTCATAGCTCTGGAGTTGTGGCTTATGAACACCACTTTCTGACCTTTTTCTATCGTGAAGTTAAGGTTGCGAAACAGCACCTCGCCATCGTCTGTGATGGCCTGCAGATTTTCCACTTCCAGAATCTGGTTGCCTGGTTCGCGGTCCATTGAGAATATAATGCCTGGATATTTGCGCGTGGATGGCTGAATCTCCTCAATGTTCAGTTTTGCCAACATCTTTTTGCGGCTGGTGGTCTGCTTCGATTTGGCCACGTTGGCAGAGAATCTCCTGATAAACTCTTCAAGCTCCTTCTTCTTCTCCTCTGCCTTTTGACGTTGATTCTGCTGTTGTCTCAAAGCGAGTTGCGACGACTGGTACCAGAAACTATAGTTGCCGGCAAAGAGGGTAATCTTGCCGTAATCAACGTCAACAGTATGAGTTGATACTGCATCGAGGAAATGGCGGTCGTGACTTACAACCAACACCGTATGTTCGTAGTTGCCCAAATAGTCCTCAAGCCATTCCACGGTCTCAAGGTCTAGGTCGTTGGTGGGCTCGTCAAGCAGCAAGTTGTCAGGCTCTCCAAATAGTGCTTGTGCAAGCATTACCCTTACCTTTTCCTTTCCCGACAACTCGCCCATGAGCGTTGTGTGCTTTGCCACGGGAATGCCAAGCTGCTCCAGCAGGCTTCCTGCGTTGCTTTCGGCATCATAGCCGCCCATGTTTGCAAATTTCTCTTCGAGTTCTGCCGCGCGGATGCCGTCGGCGTCCGTAAAGTCTTCTTTGGCGTACAAAGCGTTGCGCTCATTGTTGAGGTCCCACAGTTCCTTGTGGCCCATCAGCACGGTGTCAATCACTTTGCAGTCGTCAAACTTAAAGTGGTCTTGGCTTAAGACAGACATCCGTTCGCCGGGGGCAATCTCAATAGACCCTTTGGTCGTTTCCAATTCTCCCGAAATGGCCTTGAGCAGAGTGGATTTTCCTGCGCCGTTAGCTCCAATGATACCATATATGTTCCCGTTTGTAAATTTCAGGTTTACATCCTTGTAAAGGACCTGTCTTCCAAACTGTATGGCAAGATCGCTTACTGTAATCATTTCCCAAAAATAATATTGTAACGATTTGCAAAGTTAAGTAAAAAAAACGATGTTTTGTGGCTTTTGCCAGTTTAATTGGGGCTGATGCGCGGCAAAAAATCTAAAGAAACGATTGCCCGGCTCAGGACTCCGTAAAAATAGACTCCCGACTTGCTTAAATTCGTCTCTAGTCTAAAGCTGCATGAACAACTCTTGCCTTCGTTCGAAAAATGTGCGCTCTCCTCTTTTCGTCACATTTTGTGCGATGCAGGTTTGAAATTCTGGTTACCAGCAGTATGGCTGAAATTCATGATTTTGGGTGCCCCACCTCGCTCGTTTTTGTTAACATTTTGAATTATTGCTGTCCACTAATACCTTTTTGGGCGACTCCTAAAGCGTTGCGCTACCTCGTTTCATCAGAGAAGCACTTCAGTTCATCAGAGAAGCACTTGCGCTCATCAAAGAGCTACCTGGCGTTTCAGTTTCCGCGGAAACGGTTAGCCGTTTTAACATAAACGGTTAGCCGTTTCCAATGGAAATGGCTAACCGTTTATGACGGTCCGGAAAAATTAGGTCCGCGCGAGATGACGCCAAGTGGCTCTCTGATGAACTGAAGTCCTACTTTTTTCAATTGAGGTGGTTTTTGCCCCTTGACGGCGTGCGTAAAACATTCTCTTGCTTTTGCGTCAAAATAAGTTTTACGGGACCGCAATTGACTTGAAAATCCTATGGGATTGCTGCATTTTGGGTGTCCCGGTGACGAAAACAAAAATAAGCATCTCGATTCACCTGAGCTAGGGTGAACCGAGATACTTGAAAATAATGTTAGGTCCTGCGTTTTCAAAGGCACACGTCTGAAGCTTGTTGTTGTTGAGCTTCAGGCGTGTTTTTGTTTTGCTGAATTTAAGCGGGCGGCAAAGCAATAATTGCTTGCGCTGTGTTATTACAGCTGCTTGCGCGCCTCGTTGTATTCTTCTACAAGGCGTTTCATTATAGTGGAGATTGGCTCTATCGTTTTTATTGCCGATGCTATTTGGCCAATTTCAAGTTCGCCGTTTTCGATATCTCCGTAGAATATGCCGCGCCTAGTTGATTTTTCGCCAAGTATAGCAAGAAGTTCTTCTTTCTCTGCGCCTTTGCTTTCGGCCTCGGCGATGCGTTGGTAAAGTTCGTTCTTTACTAAGCGAGATGGCGACAATTTTTTGAGGCACAGCATGGTATCACCTTCATTAAGGGTGGTGCAGCGCTGCTTGAACTCTTGCGCTGCGGAACTCTCTTCGGACAGGGCAAATAAGGTGCCGATTTGCACGCCTTCTGCGCCGAGCACTTGTGCAGCCAGACAGGCTTTGCCAGAGGCGATGCCTCCTGCTGCAATGACAGGCAGCGATGTAGATGCGCACACTTGCGGAATCAGGCACATGGTTGTAGTCTCTTCGCGTCCATTGTGGCCGCCAGCCTCAAATCCTTCAGCCACAATGGCGTCAACACCAGCCTCTTCGCTCTTTCTGGCGAATTTGGACGAACTGACCACGTGGACAACCTTCATGCCGGCGTCATGGAAACGCCGTGTGTAGGTCTTGGGATTGCCGGCAGACGTAAACACGATGCGGCATCCTTCTTCGATAATCATGTCAATGAGACTGCCAATTTGCGGATACATGAGCGGCAGGTTAATTCCCCAAGGGCGGTCTGTCGCTTGCTTGATTTTTTGTATGTGCTCTCTCAGGAGTTCTACGTCCATTGTGCCAGCACCGATAAGGCCAAGTCCTCCTGCGTTGCTTACTGCGGCTGCAAGTCGCCAGCCGCTGCACCAGGCCATGCCTCCGGCGATTATCGGATATTCAATTCCGAACAATTCTGCTATTCTGTTTGCCATTGTTGTGTGGTGTTAAGTGGTTAAATATCATTAAGTTGTTTGTTTTGTGATGAAGGGCCTGTTTGACTAGCTCTGTTGCGACGCCACCTGCATCAGGTGGACAGCAACGAGCGCTGCCGTCTCTGTGCGCAGGCGTGATTTGCCCAATGAAACGGGCAAGAATCCATGGCTGAGGGCAAGCAGGACTTCCTCTCTGCTGAAATCGCCTTCCGGGCCAACCAGAACCTGCATGGAGTCGCTGGATGATGACAAGACGTTTGGCAGAAACGGCTTGCTCCCGTCGGGTAGCAGTAAGTCTTTGTCGTCATAGCAATGGGCTATGCAGCGAATTCCTTGAAACGGGGTTGTCACAAGGTCTTTAAAACTTTGCATCGGCTCAACTGTAGGCTTGTAGACTTTGTGGCTCTGCTTCATTGCGGAGACCGCAATCTTCTCAATGCGTTCAGTCTTGATGCTGCGCCTTTCTGAAAATCTGCAGTCAATGAAATCTATTCGGTCAACGCCAATCTCTGTCGCTTTCTCGGCAAACCACTCGGTGCGGTCAATGTTTTTTGTTGGCGCCATGGCTATGTTGACCGAGCGGCTCCACTGTTGCTCGAAGTGCGTTGTGTTGTTGATTCTGAAGAGGCATTCGTGCTTTCCTGTTCCTGTTATTGTGCAAGTGTGCAGGTTCCCTTGTCCGTCTATGACGTTTATCGTGTCGCCCTCTTTGAGGCGCAGGACTCTAAGGACGTGGTTTGCTTCTTCTGCCGGCAACGCCCCCTGCTCTGGATTCGGGTCGTAGAAATATCTTAGTTCTTTCATTTTGTGCTTGCTGTTTAGTTATTTGCCCGTCAGCCAATTGTGGGTTTCTTTTAAATGTTGAATATAATTCATTTCGCGCAGAATCTGCCTCTGCCGTTTCTTCATGTATGGCGAAGGATTCTTGCTGCTGAATTTTAGTGGATTTGGTAGTGTGGCGGCTATGAGTGCGCATTGTCTTCGTGTCAGCTCTGACGCATTGACGCCAAAGTTTGCTAACGCCACAGCTTGAGCCCCGTATATGCCGTCACCCATCTCGATGGTGTTGAGGTATACCTCCATAATCCGTTCTTTGCTCCAAAACAGCTCTATCAAGAATGTAAAATACGTCTCAAACCCCTTGCGAATCCACGATGAATTTGGCCACAAGAAGACGTTTTTTGCTGTCTGCTGGGATATGGTGCTGCCTCCTCTTTTCCGCTTCCCGTCGATATAGTCTTTGGCTGCAGCCTTGATTGCCGCTTCGTCGAAGCCGTTGTGGTCCAGGAATTTTTGGTCTTCGGATGCCATTACTGCAGTGGAAAGGTGGGGGCTTATTTCCTCAATGGGCACCCATATATGGTTGTTGACGACTTCTTTGCCTTGGCTTGCCTGCTGAATGCACCTTATGACCATCAGCGGGCTGACGTAGACCGGCACCCATTTGTAGAGCAGGGTAAAGAAGATGGAAGAACTGAAGAAAAGTAACAGCAGTGTTACTAAAATCCTTCTTACTTTTTTCATTCAGACATTTTGGGGCAAAGGTATTGAAAATAATGCAAATTGCCTTTGCTTTTGCCCTTAATTATTGCCGTCTCAGTGCTTGTTACAACAAAATTCTTTCGCAATGACGGAAAATCGGGGAAAAGTGCGTATTTTTGCATAATGATTTAATGTTACCTAAAAACATACATGATTATTTAATCTGCAATATGGCTGTAGAACTAAAGGATTTAACAAAACGAAGCGAGAACTATTCAAAGTGGTACAACGAACTTGTTGTCAAGGCTGACCTTGCCGAGCAGTCCGATGTAAGAGGCTGCATGGTGATTAAACCATACGGCTACGCCATTTGGGAAAAGATGCAGAGTGTTCTTGACGGAATGTTTAAGGAAACTGGAGTGAAGAACGCGTACTTCCCGTTGCTCATCCCCAAAAGCTTTCTGTCGCGCGAGGCAGAGCACGTAGAGGGCTTTGCCAAGGAGTGTGCGGTCGTTACTCACTATAGGCTCAAGACTAACGAAAACCATGATGGGGTAGTCGTGGATCCTGATGCCAAGCTGGAAGAAGAACTCATCATACGCCCGACCTCTGAAACCATTATATGGAATACATACAAGAACTGGATAAAGTCTTACCGTGACCTCCCCGTGCTGTGCAACCAGTGGTGCAACGTGATGCGCTGGGAAATGCGTACCCGTCCGTTCCTGCGCACGTCGGAGTTCTTGTGGCAGGAGGGACACACCGCCCACGCCACACGTGAGGAGGCAGAGGCTCGCGCACAACAGATGATTAAGGTCTACGCAAAGTTTGCGGAAGAATATATGTCTGTGCCTGTCATGGTTGGGTTCAAAAGTGAGACTGAGAGGTTTGCGGGTGCTTTGGATACCTATACTATCGAGGCCATGATGCAGGATGGCAAGGCTTTGCAGAGCGGAACGAGCCATTTCCTCGGACAGAACTTCGGTAAGGCGTTTGGCGTGCAGTTCCTTAATAAGGAGAATAAGCCAGAGTATGCTTGGGCTACTTCTTGGGGCGTGTCAACACGTCTCATCGGTGCTTTGATTATGTCTCATTCTGACGACAATGGGCTTGTATTGCCTCCAGCGTTGGCTCCTGTACAAGTAGTGATTATCCCTATCGGACAGGGCACACAAATGGCGGCAGTAGACGAAAAAGCCAATGCTATAGCCGACAATCTTCGCAAGGCGGGAATCAGCGTCAAATATGACAATGCAGACAACAAACGTCCAGGATTTAAGTTCGCTGACTATGAATTGAAGGGCGTGCCTGTACGCATCGTTTTGGGCGCACGTGACTTGGACAAGGGCATTGCCGAGGTAATGCGCCGCGACACCTTGGAGAAGAAGGATGTTAGCTTTGAGGGTCTTGAGGACTACGTTATCTCGCAGCTGAAAGACATACAGCACAATATCTACCAGAAGGCTCTGGACAACCGCAAACGCCACACTGTGGAGTGCAACGACTACGAAGAGTTTAAGGCAAAGATTGGTGACGGCGGCTTCTTCATTTGTCCGTGGGACGGAACCAAGGAAACCGAAGCTAAGATAAAGGAAGACACGCAGGCTACAATACGCTGTATCCCGTTTGAGGTAAATCAAGACAATCCTGGTACTGACATGGTGAGCGGCAAACCTGCAGAGCACAAGGTTCTTATTGCTCGCGCGTACTGATTTGGCCACCTGACGACTCAAACGGATGAATGTAGTTGTAGTTAAATATAATGCCGGCAATATCTGTTCTGTGACCAATGCCCTGCAGCGCCTTGGAGTTTCGCCTATAGTCACGGATGACCCCGAAACAATTTGCAAAGCGGATCGCGTCCTGTTTCCTGGACAAGGTGAGGCTTCGTACACTATGAGGTATCTGAAAGAAAATAAACTAGACGAGGTGATTCGCTCGTTGAAGCAGCCTGTTCTCGGAATTTGCATTGGTATGCAGTTGATGTGCAAACACAGCGAAGAGGGAAATACTGACTGTTTGGGGATTTTTGATGTGGATGTCAAGAAGTTCGTACAGACTGAGCATCAACAAAAAATACCACACATGGGCTGGAACAGCCTTGAAAGTCTTACGACGCCTCTCTTCAATGGAATTGGCGAAGGACAATTTGTGTATTTTATACATAGTTATTACGTTCCTGTGAACGACTGTTCTATTGCCCAAAGCAACTATATACATCCTTTCTGTGCGTCCCTCAACAAGAACAACTTCTACGCTACTCAGTTTCATCCCGAAAAGAGCGGAGGGGTGGGCGAACGTATAATCAGCAACTTTCTATCTATTGACAAGCTATGATTGAGTTGATTCCAGCCATAGACATTATTGACGGCAAATGTGTCCGTCTTACTCGCGGTGAGTATTCCAGCAAGAAATCTTATGATGTTGCTCCGTTGGATGTCGCCAAGCGGATAGAGGGTCTTGGTTACAAACGACTTCATGTTGTTGACCTTGACGGAGCGAAGTCTAAGAGGGTCGTGAATATCAGGGTGCTCAAGGATATTGCACAAAGCACCAATCTCAAAATTGACTTTGGAGGCGGAGTGAAGAGCGATGACGACATCCAGGCTGTTTTTGACAACGGGGCTTCGTTAGTTACGGTTGGCAGCGTGGCTGTCACACAGCCGGAATTGCTTGACAAATGGATTGTGGCGTACGGTGCTGGTAAGATAATACTAGGTGCCGATGTGAGTGACGGAAAGATTTGTATAAACGGTTGGAAAGAAAAGAGCGAAACTTTGCTGATGCCGTTTATTGAAAGATACTACAATGCAGGAGTGCGCAATGTTTTGTGTACGGACATAAGTCGTGACGGAATGTTGCAGGGGGCTTCGGTCAGCTTGTACAAGCAGGTGATGACGAAATTCCCCAGCCTGCATCTAATTGCAAGTGGGGGGGTCAGCTCGGAGTCCGACATCAACGATTTGGATAAAGCTGGTATCCCTGCAGTGGTGTTCGGCAAGGCCATTTACGAAGGGCGCGTTGATCTTTGCGCACTCGCCCAAAAGTATTTGAACCGGCAAAAACAAGAATCTTAAGGCGATGAGTTTAGCAAAGCGCATAATTCCCTGCCTTGATGTCAAGGATGGCCAGACAGTAAAAGGAACAAATTTCCTAAATCTTAGGTACGCGGGCGACCCCGTGGAACTAGGCAAAGCCTATAGTGACCAAAATGCCGACGAGCTTGTGTTTCTTGACATAACGGCGAGTCACGAGGGACGAAAGACTTTTACGGACATGGTTAAGCGTGTTGCAGCGGAAATTTCCATTCCGTTCACGGTTGGCGGCGGCATCAACGAACTAAGTGATGTTGACCGGTTGCTCAATGCTGGAGCGGACAAGGTCAGCGTAAACTCTGCGGCACTGCGTAACCCGCAACTGGTTGATGATATCGCCAGCCATTTTGGCTCGCAGGTATGCGTCGTTGCTATTGATGCTGATTTTGTGGATGGTTCATGGGTTTGCTATGTCAATGGAGGTCGTGTGCCTACGTCACGCACACTCTTTGAATGGGCAAAGGAGGTCTCTGACCGTGGCGCCGGAGAAATATTGTTCACCAGCATGAAACACGACGGCGTGAAATGCGGTTTTGCCAATGAACCTTTGGCTAAATTGGCAGACTTGTTGCCAATTCCGATTGTTGCCTCTGGTGGCGCTGGTTCGATGGAGCATTTCAGAGATGTGTTTACAATCGGAAAGGCTGATGCGGCTTTGGCTGCAAGTGTGTTCCACTATGGGGAGATAAGCATTCCGGATTTGAAGAAATTTCTTAGCAACGAAAACATAAGCGTCAGGCTGTAACTCGGCCATATAACAAGACTAAAAATACCAAATATGATGGATCAGATAGATTTTAAGAAAATGGGAGGTCTCGTTCCTGCAATAATACAGGATGCCGCAACCAAAAATGTTCTGATGTTGGGTTTCATGAACGAAGAGGCCTACCAGAAGACAGTAGAGTCAAACAAGGTGACATTCTTCTCCCGCACCAAAGGTAGGCTTTGGACAAAAGGGGAGGAGAGCGGCAATTTTCTGAATGTTGTGAGCATTAAGCTCGACTGCGACAACGACACGCTGTTGATAATGGTCCATCCTGCCGGACCGACTTGCCACAAAGGTACAGATACTTGCTGGGGAGAAAAGAACGAGGCTAACCCTTTGCTGTTCTTGTCTGAACTTCAGGATTTTATAGAAACACGCCGCAAGGAGATGCCGGATGGTTCGTATACTACTTCGCTTTTCAAGGACGGCGTAAACAGAATGGCGCAAAAAGTTGGCGAAGAAGCATTGGAGGCAGCGATAGAAGCCTGCAACGGCACAAACGAGCGTCTTATCTATGAAGGAGCTGACTTGTTCTTCCACCTCATTGTGTTGCTGACATCCAAGGGACTCAGAATTGAAGACCTTGCCAGGGAGCTTGAGCAAAGGCACAAGCCAGGCTGGAAAAAACACTGACGTTTTTAACTGCGAATGTTTATGCCCAAAGTGAAGGAATATGGTCTTAGAATTTAACAACGTCGAACTGAAACAAAACGATCAGCTCATCTTGACTGATGTCAACTTTTCCGTGAACAATGGCGAGTTTGTTTTTGTTACCGGTAAAGTGGGCTCTGGCAAGTCCACGCTGCTCAGTGCGATATATGG
>CAVGQS010000038.1:0-17391 GCA_963631415.1 Lactococcus garvieae
GTATTATATCCTGCTGGACGAGATTCAGCTGGTGCCGGAGTTTGAGGATGTGCTCAATTCATATCTAAGCATCCAGAACGCCGATGTATATGTAACGGGGTCAAATTCGCGTTTCTTGTCAAAAGATGTCATAACTGAATTCAGAGGAAGAGGCGAGGAAATCCATATCACCCCTTTGACTTTTGCAGAATACCGCTCTGCACATCCGGACAAAGAATCATCACAAGTCCTCAAGGAATATCTCGCCTACGGCGGCTTGCCCTATATCTGCACCGAGCCGGACGAGCAGAAGAAGATGAACTATCTGAAAGGATTGTTTGAAAAAACCTATCTAACAGACATCAAAGAACGCTACAACATACGCGGCGTTGAGGTGATGGACGAATTGCTTGACGTGATAGCGTCATGCATCGGATGCTTGACAAATCCATCGAAAATAGCGAATACTTTTCAAAGCGCAAAAGGAGAAAATGTTCACAGCAATACCATAAAAGAGTACCTCGAGATGCTCGAAGACTCGTTTATCATCACCCACTGCACACGCTACGACATAAAGGGGCGAAAGTATATCGACACGCCACAGAAATACTATTTCGAGGACCTGGGCCTGAGAAATGCGCGCCTTGGCTTCAGGCAACTAGGACAAACTCACCTGATGGAAAACCTCATCTTCAATGAACTCCGCGTACGCGGTTATTTTGTTGATGTAGGCGTTGTCAGCAGCAGAGTAAAAGATGAGAACGGAGCATACCGCAGGAATCAGTTGGAAGTGGACTTCGTCTGCAACAGAGGATACGAACGCGTGTATGTGCAGTCTGCATACCGTTTGCCCACACTGGAGAAACAACAGCAGGAGAAGGCAAGCCTGCTAAAGATTGACGACTCATTCCGCAAGGTGATTATAACCGAAGATTTGGTGATGCACCACATGGATGAGACCGGGGTTGAATGGATTAATATCTACGATTTTCTGAACAGCACGGAATTGTAAATACGTTATGACGGTCGCAGAGATGTCTTTATCCATGCTTTTACAATACAAAAACTGGTCACATGACCACTAATTGTATTGTAACGGCACGGAAATTGACGTCTGATATCTTTTCCCGTTACTGCAAAAAACTGGTCATGTGACCACAAAAATGCAACAAAGCGATAGTTTTCTACGGAGAAAACAAACTTTTCCGTAGAAAACTATCGCTTTTTGAAGACAGGACAGAGGAGCCTCAGTCGTTCCCGAATCCCTCCGTAAGGAATTTCCTCAAGCTAAGATGCGTGACGCCATTGTAGTCGCTGTCCTGCAGGAGGGGCGTGGCTGAGATGACATACTTTGCATTTTCTTCATTTATAAATGATAAAAACGAAATAAATGCAAGTTTATCACTTATAGATGATAAAATCGCAGGCATTCGCAACAACACGAAAAGACCGCAAAAAAGTTTTTAGCCGGCATTTTTGCGAAATTTTCGCAGAAATCGCTGTTATCCGAATAATTGTTCGCGTTTTCCTCTTTTATTTTTGAATTATTGCTGTCCTCCAGCCATTTTTTGGACGACTCCTAAAGCATTGCGCCATCTCGTTTCACCAGAGACGGACTTAAGTCCTAGTTTTTTGAATTGAGATGGTTTTTCCACTCAGCGGCGGGCGGAAAGCCCGACTCTTGTTTTGCGTCAAAATAAGTCTTGCGGGACAGCGATTTGGTTTGAAATCCCGCGGGATTGCTGCATTTTGGATGTCCCAGTGATGAAAACAGAACAAAAAAAAGGCTGCTTGCCAAGCTCTGAGCTCGGCAAGCTGCCTTTTTGTGTGTTTAAGGTGATTCTGGCTGATGAGAGTTGCCGCCAAATCGTTGAGAGAGAAGGGGATGTCCAAATGTTTGGTTGTCATGCCAAAGGATGGGCGAAATAAATTCTATCGGTGTTTCAGGGCTTCAATTCGCTCTTTGATAAGTTTTTTGGGAAGCCGGTTGTTGGTAGAGAGCAGCCGGTCGAGCGCAAGGACCATCTCGTCATTGCTGATGACCGCTTCCCTCGTTAGCATGTCTGTAAGGTAGAGGATGCCCGACACCGTCACATTCTCAAGCGTGGCCTTTTCTCTCAGCGCCTTGTCGCCGGTCAGTAAACGGCAGCCGTTGTCTTTGGCATAGACCATGACGGAAATGTCTTCTACGGACAAATTGCAGGCACCATGGCATTTCGCCACTTTCTGAAAGACGCGCGCCACTTGCTCAGAAGAAAGCGAATAAACCGACAGAGTGCCTTCCTCAATGATGCGTTGCACCGCTGTCTGTTGCTCGGCGACTTCAATCTCGTTGATTACAACATCTAGCGTCCGGAATTCCAGATTGAGTTTTCTGCAATATGGCAGCAGTCCGGCATTAAACAAGTCAATGAGGATGTTTGTATCGTTGACAACGACCTCCATGCCTACATGAGATTTAGCGTGTCGCTAACTTCGTTGACGGACTTGTCCAAGAGGGCTGCGGCTTTAGAACAGGAGATTGCCTCGCTTGCAAGAGCGCGGTAAACCAAGCACTCAAAGCGACGGGTGTGTTCCATCGGGTAGAGGCTCTCCTCGACTGCCTCTTTGAACGCTGGCAAGGCGTTCTTCTTCTTGTGAAAAGAGGCATACCTCGTCTGAGTGATGATATTGAGCTGACAGGCTTTGACCATGAGCGCATCAACCGAGATGCCATATTCGCGCTGAACAGCCTGCAGTTCAACCAGCGAAATGTCGTGGCGCGACTCTCCTATCATATTCTTGAATTTCTCAGACGGTATCAGCACCTCGCTTGCAAAGACGTTGCACATCTTCTCTTTGTCTACGCCGTCGGCACAGTGCATCAGCAAATGCCCCAACTCGTGGAATATCGTAAGGCGCTTGCGCTCTGAACTCATATTCTTGTTTACCACTATAACAGGCAAGCCTCCAGCCTCGTTGCAGGTGCCGGAGAAGGACCTCTCGTGCTCAATTTCTATAATCTTGACACCCACCGACTCCAGCAAGTCAACGGCAGAAACGATGGCGTCAGAACCGATGCTCAAATCATTGCGAAGACGCAATGCCTGGAGCCGGGCTTCGTTCTCTCCCTCTACAGTCGTGTTGCTGTAGTCCAAGTTGAGCCTCGTCGCTATCCCCAGAATTGCCTCTATTTCCAGATATTTCTCTATTTCATAGCAGACCATAACCTTGACGGACTCCACCTTTTTGCTCCCCATGCCCGACTGCTTGCGGAACTCAAACTTGGAGGGGTCTATGTCGACCGTAAACGGGCGCGAGAAGTAGTCGAGTTTCATGCCCAAGGCTTTGGAGAGCACAATCAGCACGTCGCTAGAAGGCATCATCAGACCTTTCTCGTATTTTGCGATGGCAGTTGGCGACACCTTGCCGCCAACGGAATTGCATAATTCTCGTTGCGACATGCATCGGATTTTTCTGGCACTGACCAGCCTTTGTGCGAAAGTGTTGTTCATAATCTGACTGTTTAGGTGTGCAAATATATGTATTTTTTCGCGAAATGCACACCAAAACTATACATTATGCGCTGATATTTAACGGTTGTTAACTCCTAAACCAGCACTATTCCTTCTTGGGAATGGCGACGGTCTTGGCCGACGAGTTGTAGCCGCACCAGTAGCCGAGGCCGCCGCTGATGTTGCTCGGAAGATTGCGGTCGTAGTTGAGCATCATGTTGGAGCCGAAAGCCAGTTTCTTGTCGTAGGTCGCCCAGAAGTTGTGCGACACGCTGTCGACCCGGGCGAGTTTCACCGCCACGGTGTCGCCGGCTTCGTAGTAGGCCTTGTAGTCTTTCTGCGTGGCGAGGTGAGGCGGATAGACCGCCACCTTGTTGTAGGGTGCGAGGGCATTGCCGCCGAGGCTGCCCTGATAGGACGCAAAGAACTGGCTCTGCCTTGCGCCGCTCTTGGTGAACAGCTGGTAGCAGGCACCGCCCTCCGCAGTGTCGGCAAAGCAGGCGTAGAGGGCATAGCGTCCCTTTTCCGTCTCCCTTATTTCAACAGAGTCGAGCACCGGCGCCTGAGGAATGGTGGTGGTCGCCTCCAGATGGATGTCGCCGTAGTCCACCTCGAGCAGATACTGCCTGCCCGCCACGCCTCTCAGGTCGCTCGCCGTATATATATAAGGTGGGGTGTAGCGCTTGTCGTACCTGCCCGTCAGCACCTCGGCCTGCACTCCGTCGCTCACTTTCACCACCGCCCAGCGCAGCAGGTTGTTCGCCAGTTTGTCGAGGTCTTGCTTGTCTTCGGATATCTCCAGCGTCTTTGTGAGCAGCACCACGGGGCAGCTACCCGCCTCTATCCACCCCTCAGCCACTATGGCTTCTTGGGTGTCGGCAAAGCGGTCGTCGCTGCAGCCTGCCGCCGCGAGCAGCAGGAGGACGGTCCAAAGCAGATTCTTCATGCGCATTTCAGGTCTTCAGAATTTAATGAAATAGCTGACTGACGGCAGGACGGGGCTAACGAACTTCACGCTCTTGTAGTAGACCTGCTTCTGGTCTGACACCCTGACGTAGTGGTAGAGGTCGTTGGTGCGGCAGAGTGCGTTGTAGAGCGACAGGTTGATGCCGTGTTCGCGCCCCTTGCGGTCTTTCCACTTGTAGTTGGCTGAGAGGTCCAGGCGGCAGTAGTCACCGAGCCGGTTGGCATTGTGCCTGCCCATCTGAGAGATGATATTGCCGTTGAGCATATACATGCACGTCGGGGCGGTGAAGGGTGTGCCGGTGCACGCCACGAAGCACGCTCCGAAGCTCCAGTGGGCGTTGGGTGAGCAGGTGGCGAGCATGTTGACCTCGTGGGTGCGGTCGTGGTTGGCGGGATAGTCGTCGGTGGTGCCGTCCACCGTGAAGGTGCGGCGCGACCTGCCGTAGGAGTAGCATATCCAGCCCTTGACGATGCCGGTGCACTTGCTGACCATTATGTTGGCGCCGTAGTTCTTGCCGTGGTCCCACAGCATGCTGGCGGTCAGGTCGCTGCCGGCGCTCATGGCGTCGAGCAGCGTGCCGTTGGTCTCCATCTGGTTGAACAGCCGCTTGTAGTAGACAGCCACCGACACCTTGTAGCGCCGCCCCAGCAGGTTGCTCTCCGAGGCCGCCATGACGCCCCTGGAGTACTGCGCCCGGCGGCTTCTGTCGGCCGACACCCACGCCATGACGGGGATGCCCTCGCCCGACAGCTCTGACTGGAAGAGGTACTGGTGACGAATGGCGTAGGACAGCGTGAACTTAGACCAGCTGGTGTAGTACGACAGTTTGGCGCTGGGGTTGAGCGACCAGAGCGTTCCGTCGCCCTGCTTGCGGTAGAGGCACGCCCTTGCGCCCACGTTGGCGAAGAGGGCGTCGGTCAGCCGCAGGCGGTAGTCGCCGTAGAGGCTGGCTTCGTGCGAAAAGACGCGCCTGGCGCTCTGCGAGGCATTGGCGCTGCCGTAGGTCTGCGGAGTCAGCTCGTGCCTCACCAGTTCCGCTCCGCCCCTTAGGTCGCCGCGGGTCAGGTCGCTGCGCAGGCCGTAGTCCGCTATTTTTGCCGACAGCGACTGTGGCGTGCTCAGCAGGTTGGTCGTCATGCGGTTGCGGTAGTGAGTGGTGTAGAGGGTGGTCTGTATGCGCAGCCCCGCGCCGCCCTCAAACCGGTGGCGCAGCGACACCATGGTGTTGCCCCACGTGTTGCGCGTGTCGCCCAGGTAGTTGTCGCCCGCGAGCTTCGCGTCGTCGTTGCCGAAGTATGAATTGATGAGGAAGCTGTGCCTCTTGCCCAAGCGGAAGGTGTAGGAGGCGTTGACGTCGTGGAAGGAGTATCTCATCTGCTGCCCGTCGGTCTTGAGCCACGCCCCGTAGAGCATGTTGATGTAGGAGAGCCGTGCCGACACCGCCAGCGCCGAACTCTTGCCGGTGGGTATGCGCAGCGAGCCTTCAGACGACATCAGTCCCACCGACAGCTCGCCCTCCGCCCGGCGCGGAACCCTGTCGTCGGTGCCCATCGTCAGCTCAGCGCCCAGCCGGTTGGGGAAGTCGGCGGTCTGTGCGCTCTCGCTCAGCGTCATATTGCTGAAGTGAGAGGTGACGAAGGCGGAGAAGAAGCCCAGCAGGTGGCTCACGTTGTAGAGCGGCACTCCGTCTATGGAGATGGCGTTGTGGCCGTTGTCGGAGCCCTGCACGTGTATGCCCGCCTGATACTCGTTGTTGGTCTGTATGCCCGGCAGCATCTGGGCGTAGTGCAGGGGGTCGGCGGTGCTCAGGATTTGCGGCAGGCTGCCCAGCGCCTTCATGTCCCACGCAAAGCGTCCCGCGGCGTCCTTGCCCAGCGGCAGCCGCGACCTCTTGGCTGCCACGGTGACGCTGTCCAAAGAAATGTTTTGCGTCTCCGCAGGCTCTTGTGCATAAGCCACAGAAACGCAAAACAACAGTGCCTGTATTAACAGTGCGCGAGACCTCATCGTCTCATGGGTTAGTCAATGGTTGCTTGCCGCGCCCCCTGCTTAGCGCAGGTTGCGGAAGCCCTCAATCAGCTCTTCAAACTTGTCCAGCGACTTGCGGAAGTCCTCCTGGCTGAAGAAAGTCTCCAGTGAGTAGCCGGAGCCGTCGGGGAAGCAGATGACGGGGTCGTCGTACCACACGCTGTGACCGTCGTAGTCATAGTCAAACGCCATCATCTTGAGGTAGGCCTGCCGGGTGGACTTGTTGTCGTAGTACACGTTGATGTCCATCATGCTGTTGGCCTGGTTGATAAACGACTTGAACGTAGCCTCGTCGGTGTCGTTGTCGGTGGCAGAGTTGAGGCAGTCGAGATATTTCTCCAGGTCCTGAACAGTGCCCTGAATCTGCACCTCGCCAAGGATGTCTATCTTCACCACGGCGTTCTGCACGTTCACGTCGTCAAAGTCAGAGCCGCTGATGGTGTGGCTGCCGTCGTGGATGAAGTCGGGAATGCCGGTCAGGTCAGAGGCGATGTCGAAGGAGTAGACCCTCGTGGAGCCCTTGTAGACGTCAAGCTGCACGGCTGCCGACTTGTTGGCGTCGTAGGCAAACTGCTTCAGGTCGAACACGTAGTCGTTGAGAGTTGTCTTGGCGTTGAGCGTCACGTTCGTCTTCCTGAGGCTGAAGTACTGGCCGTCCGCCAGGTCGCCCAACGAGAGGTGGAGGTCGGTGGTCATCACCGTCTTGCCGTCCTGGCTGAGGCTGAGCGTGATGTGCTCGGGCACCTTCATGGTAATTTGTGTGGTGATGAAATACTTGTAGAGGTTAGTCAGTTCGTCAGACACTTCCTCCTCGTCATACTTGAACTGGCCTTCCTCGCCAGCCTCATCCCACTCCTTGTATTGGGAGAGGTACACGTTTTTTGTGGCGCCGCTGCCGGCAACTTTCAGGACGCACTCCTTGCCGTCCCTGTCCTCAAAGAAAATCTGCAGGTCGTCGGCGTCGGTGCGGGTCCACTTCTTGCTGTCTTCGTCAGCGGTGAAGTGGCCGTTGAGATTGGATATGGCTATCAGGGCGTTGTAGTTGCGGAACACGTCATAGTAGACGCCAGTGTGGCCGTCCTCGGTGTGGCGGTCGGTCTCCGTCTTGTTTTCGCTCACGAGAGTGCCCAAGGCCTGCAGCGTCGACGTAAACCACTCGTCGATGTCGTCGCTGTTGTAGGCGGTGCGCTCAAGCATGTCTTCAGTGAGGCGGTAGATATTCTGGAAGTCTTCTGCCGGCGTGAGGTTCATTGCCCTTACTGCCACGTCGTCAAGTTTCTTCTTCTGCTCCAGAGTGCTGACCACGGTGTCGGCCTTGGCGCTGCCGCCGTCACCCGAACCGCTGCCGTTAGAATCGTCGCTGCAAGCTGTAAGCGAAAGCATTGCCACTGCAGCAGCGCACATCGCTGTCCTGAACAATATTTTTTTCATCTTCTTGGTTGTTTTGTCCGGAGGACTCCCCTGTCCGGCGCTTAATGTTACTTGTTTTTTCCTCTCTGGCACAGGACTCCGCTCCAGGCTTGCTCAGGCAGCCCGCAGTGTGCCAAGGTGTTTCATGGTGCAAAAGTAGCAACTTTTCGTCAACAGATAAAGCAAAACGAAGAAAAACAACTAGTTAAAACGGCAGAAAAAACGCCCGGCGCGGCAGGGGGTTGAGGGACGCGCCCGGCTCCTATAGCGCCTGCAGCTCTGCCTGTATTTTGTTGTAGCGGTTTTCGCTGGCGAGGCGCTCCTGGAGGATGGTGTAGATGCGGGCGCTCTCAACGTAGTATTCGGCTATGCCCAGTTCGCCGGCGGTTACTGCCCGCATGAGGGTCTGCAGACTCTGGTTCATCAGTCCCGTGTCGTAGGCGGCGAGCTGTCGCTGCAGGGCTTCGGCCTCGGTCTGCAGGGCTTGGCGGCGGGTGCTGAGCTTGTGCTCTGCCAGCTCCACCTCGAGTTGGGCGGCTGACTGCCTCAGTTGCGAGGCCTTGATTTTGCGCGAGTTGGAGAAGAGGGGTATCGACACGCCCACGAGCGGTCCGTTAGACGCCTGGCTGAGTTCAGTGTTGCGGCGGTAGCCCAGCGTGACGGTGGGCAGCCATTCGCGCTTGGCCACAGCGGTTTCTTGCTTGGCTTGGGTCAGGGCGGCGTTGGCGCGGGCGAGTTCTGCCGACCGCGGAATGAGGGCGGTCTCGCAGCTGCCCCCGGTGGCACTGGCGTTGAGCGACTCCTCCGAGGCGCCCAGTTCCATCAGGGCAATCTTGAGCTGGCTGATGTCGCTGCGGTTTTTCAGCAGTTCGGTCTGCAGCGTCATGCTGTCTATGCGCACCCGGTTGAGCTCCATGGCGGTGGCTTCGCCGTGCCTTATCCGCTTGCGGCAGATGGCGAGCAACGAGTCGGCGGCATCGATGCGGCGGCTGATGAGGGTGGTGGTCTGCATGGCGGTCTGCAGGTCGCAGCAGAGGTTGTGAGCCTCGAGCATCAGATTGCTCAGGGCGAGGCTGTAGTCCTTGTCGAGGGCGTCTTGCTGCAGCGAGATAGACTTGCTGCGGGCGGAGTAAGCCGCCGGCAGCTTGAACTCCTGCGACACGATGAGTTCGCTGCTTGCCACGCCGCTCGCCCCGCTGCGGAAGAACGGGCTGTACTCCACCGAGGTCGCCCCAAGGGTGTTTTCCGCCTTCATCTCCATTATGGCGGCGGAGTTTTGCTGGGCCATGGCCTTGAGCTGCTTGTTGTTGGCTGCCACGGAGCGCAAGATGGCGTTGGTGTTGACCGACTGGCTATATAATAAGGTATAGGAGGCGCCTGCCACGAGCAGCGCCATCAGGAGTCTTTTCATTGCTTGGCTGTTTTTTTGCGGTTGTGTTTCCATTCGTAGACCACGGGAATGACGAACGCGTTGAGGAAGGTGGAGGTGAGCAGTCCTCCGAGTATCACCTTGGCCATGGGGCTCTGTATCTCGTTGCCCGGCAGGCTGCCGCGCACGGCCAGGGGTATCAGGGCCAGCGCCGAGGTCAGCGCCGTCATGATGATGGGGTTCATGCGGTCGAGCGAGCCGGTCATGACGCACTGGCGCAGGGGCATGGCGGGGTCCTGGCGCAGCTGGTTGTATTCGGTGATGAGCAGCATGCCGTTGCGCGTGGCTATGCCGAAGAGCGAGATGAAGCCTATGATGGCGGGTATGCTCAGCGTGCCGGAGGTGAGCACCAGCACGAAGACGCCGCCTATGAGCGCCAGCGGCAGGTTGAGCAGTATGAGGGCGCTCTCGCCGGCGTTGCGGAACTGGGCGTTGAGCAGCAGGAAGATGACCAGTATGCTCACTATGGAGGTGAGCAGCAGTATGCGGCTCGCCGCCTGCTCGCTCTCAAACTGGCCGCCGTATTCTATGTGGTAGCCCTCGGGCAGCTTCACCTGGCTCTCTATGTTGTCCTTGATGTCGCTGACTATGCTGCCCAGGTCGCGCCCGCTGCAGTTGGCGCTGATGACTATCTTGCGGCTCACGTTTTCGCGGCTGATGGCGTTGGGGCCCATCGACGAGCTCACCTCTGCCACGTCGGCAAGCGGTATCTTGCGCCCGTCGTTGGTATCGATGAGCAGGCCGCGTATCTCCTCCATGGTGCTGCGGCTCTTGGCGTCGCTCTTCACCACTATGTTGAAGGACTTGCCGCCGTCGTTGACCTGCGCCACGGCCTGGCCTGCCAGGGCGGTGGTGACAAACTCGTTGAACTCGGGCATGGTGATGCCCTGCCGCAAGAGCATCTCGCGGTTGGGCGTTATCTTGAGTTCGGGGCGCTCTATCTGCTGCTCCACGTTGAGGTCGGCTATGCCCTCTATGTCCTCTATGCTTTCCTTTATCTCGTTGCCCAGCGTGAAGAGGCGGTTGAGGTTGGGACCAAAGAGCTTGATGGCTATGTTGGCCTGCGTGCCGCTGAGCATGGCGTCGATGCGGTGGCTGATGGGCTGTCCTATCTCTATGTTGGCGCCCACTATGACCGACAGCTTCTGCCTGATGTCGCTGAGCAGCTCCTCATGGGTGCGGTCGGCGAGCTCAAAGGGAGCCTCCAGTTCCGACACGTTGACGCCCAGCGCGTGCTCGTCGAGTTCTGCGCGCCCGGTCTTGCGCACCACGGTCTTTATTTCGGGTATCGACATGAGAATCTTCTCCGCCTGCTTGCCTATCTTGTCAGACTCCTCGAGCGACACGCCCGGCAGGGTGCTCACGTTGATGGTGAACGAACCCTCGTTGAAGGGCGGCAGGAAGGTGTGGCCCAGGGTGAAGAACAACGCCAGGGCTGCCACGAGCAGTGCGGCGGTGGTGCCTATCACTCCCCGCTTGTGGTCGAGGGCGAAAGCCAGCAGCCGCGAGTAGCGGCTCTTGAGCCACCTCACGATGGCGGACTCGCGCTTGCCTCTGAGCTCCAGTTTGTCGGACGTGAGCAGATAGCTGCACAGCACGGGGGTGAGGGTCAGCGCCACCACGGTGGAGGCGAAGAGGGCGGTGATAAACGCTATGCCCAGCGGGATGAGCATGCGCCCCTCCATGCCGCTCAGGAAGAAGAGGGGCAGAAAGCTCGCCACTATGATGAGCGTGGAGTTGAGAATGGGCACGCGCACCTCGCACGAGGCCTCACACACTATCCGCGTCTTGTCCTTCGCGCCAGTGGCGGTGCGCAGCTTGCGCCACACGTTCTCCACGTCCACTATGGCGTCGTCCACCAGCGAACCGATGGCTATGGCGAGGCCGCCCAGGGTCATGGTGTTGAGCGTGATGCCAAACCACCTGAGCGTAAGCACCGTGACGAGCAGCGAGAGGGGTATGGTGACCAGCGAGATGACGGTGGTGCGGGCATTGGCGAGGAAGAGGGCGAGCACTATGATAACAAACAGCGAACCCTCGAGCAGCGAACTGCCCACGTTGCTGATGCTGCTCTCTATGAAGCGCGACTGGCGGAAGGAGTCGGTGGAGAAGCGTATGCCGTCGGGCAGGTTGTGCTGCAGTTCAGCCAGGGTCTTCTCCAGTTGCTCTGTCAGCTGCAGGGTGTTGGCGCCGGGCTGTTTGGTCACGGTGAGCAGCACTGCCGGCTTGCCCTTCTCCGAGGCGGTGCCGAGCCGGGGCTCCTGCGCCCCGATGCGCACCTCGGCTATGTCGCTGAGGGTGATGGGCGAGCCGTCCACCGACTTCACCAGCGAGCGGCCAATCTCCTCCACCTTGTCGGTGGCGGCAATGCCGCGCACTATGTATTCGTTGCCGTACTGGTTGACCACGCCGCCGTTGACATTGCTGTTCATGCTGCGCACAGCCGCCACCATCTCGCCCAGGCTCACGCCGTAGTGCCTCATCTTGCCGGGGTCGAAAAGAATTTGGTATTCCTTCACGTCGCCGCCCAGCACGGAGACCTGAGCTACGCCCTTCACGGAGAACAGCCTGGGCCGCACGGTCCAGTCGGCTATGGTGCGCAGGTCGAGCTGCGACACCTTGTCGGATGTGAGGCCCACTATGAGCAGCTCTCCCAATATGGACGACTGCGGACCTATGGTGGGGGTATTGGCGTTGGCGGGCAGGCTCTCCTTCACCGCCGCCAGCTTCTCGGTGACGGTCTGGCGCGCTATGTAGATGTCGGTGTCCCAATCAAACTCTACCCACACTACCGAGAAACCGGTGGTCGACGACGAACGCACGCGGCGCACGCCAGTGGCGCCGTTGACGGCGGTCTCAATGGGTATGGTGACGAGTTGCTCCACCTCTTCCGACGCCATGCCGTTGGCCTCGGTCATCACGGTCACGGTGGGCGCGTTGAGGTCGGGAAACACGTCTATGTCGGAGTGGCTGGCGGAGTAGAGGCCGGCGCCGGTCAGTATCACCGCCACAAAGACTATGAGCAACTTGTTGCGTAGCGAAAAGCGTATGATGTGGTTCAGCATGGTGGCGCGGGGGGCTTTAGTGTTCGTGGGTGTGTCCGGGAATGGTGTTGTTGGCAGCCGCCAGCTTGACGGTGACGGCTCCCTTGGTCACTATGCGCTCTCCGCCCCTGAGGCCAGAGGTTATCTCGGTGCGCTCGCCGTCGGTGGCGCCGGTGGTCACCTCATGCTTGTGGTAGTGGCTGCCGTCCTCCTGCGTGTAGACGTAGAAGACGCCCTGCTCCTCGGTCAGCGCCGTGGTCGGCACGCTCAGCACGCCCTGCCGCTCGCCCGTGACGAGGAACACCTCAGCGTAGGTGCCTGCCACCATGTCGCCCTTGTTGTCGAGCTGGAAGGTGACGGGTATGTACGACGACGTGCTCACCGCCGACTTGCCCGACGACATCAGCTTGCCGCCCACGTCACGCAGGTCTATGACGCGGTCGCTGTACTGCGTGCGGAACTTGGCGGTAGAAATCTTGCCCAGCTCGTTGAAGTAGCGCACGGGCACCTCCACGCGCAGGTAGAGGTGCTGGTTTTTGGTCACCACCATCAGGGGCGCGCCGGTCTCCACATAGTCGCCGTCCTTCACGAGGCACTCCTTCATATATCCGCTCACGGGCGACGAGATGGTGATGCCCTTGGCTGACGACACCGACTTGACGGCGTTGTAGGCTATGGCGGCGTTCTCATACTCGGTGCGTATGGCGTTGAAGTCCTTTTCAGATATTATCTTGTCTTCCACCAGGGGCTTGGTGCGGTCATACTCGCGCTTGGCGGCGAGGTAATTGGTCAGGGCGCGCTGGGCGTAGTCGCCGTCCTTGAGCTTGTCCGACGCTATGTGGTAGAGCACCTCGCCCTGCCTCAGGGCTATGCCCTCGCTGATGTGGCGCGAGTGGCTCACTATGCCGTTGACGGGAGCCACGATGGTCGTCTCGTCACACGTGGCGGCGATGAGGCTGCCGCTGGTGGCAATCACGTCGTGGAAGACGCCGGGCTCCAGCACTGCCGTCTCCACGCCGGCGGCGCGGGCCTTGGCGGAGTCCAGGAAGATGTGGTCGGAGGAGTGCTCCTCAGCCTCGTCCTCGTCGTGGTGGTCGTGCTTGGCAGAGTGCGAGCATGACGAGAGGGCGAAAACCGCTCCCGCCATTAGCGCCAGTGCAGTCATGGGGTTCATTATTCTCATAGCCGTGTAGTGTTCGTGATTTCTTGTTTCCGGCTGCAAAGGTATGCAAAAGCGAGTGCAACTTGGTTGCAATGTTGTCCAAGTTGCACTCGCGTCAAGACGGCGTCGGTGCGCCTGCCCTATTTCTCCTCTGCCTGCTCTACATACTGGTAGCACCCGGCGTCGGCAGCGCTGCCGGTGGGGCGCGCCACACCCAGGCGGTCCAGCAGATAGTACTGCGCCGTCTTGGCGGGGTCGGCAAGGTGCCGGGCGGGCGACTCCGCAGAGAGGCGGAAGTCGTAAATCAGGGAGGTGTAGTCAAAGTTCAGGAAGTTGTCGGCCTGCCTGACCTCCGACTTGCTGTTTTCCCACACGTTGCCGGTCACGTTGGGGTTGTCGTTTATCTCGGTGGTGTTGAGCAGGCAGTTGTGGAACACGTAGTTGTTGGCCACGCTCGCGTCCTCGCTCGTGTAGGCGAAGATTTCGTCAGAGTTGTGGCCGGTGATGATGGAGTTGTAGAACGCCAGCTGGGTGATGGGGCACGGCGTATCGCCCTTGTGGTTGGTGAAGACCAGCGCGTTGCCCTGGCGCGTGGAGAAGGGACTGAACCACCCCACCGTGCAGTGCACAAAAGTGGTGTTGCCGCCCGTGACGTAGACGCAGTAGTTCTCAGCGTTGGTAATCTGCGAATTGCCCACAAACACCTGGCACTGGTCTATGGTCAGCGCGTTGTGGCGCATGTTGTGGACTATGGAGTTCTCTATCTTCAGTTTCTCAATGCTCTGGTCTGCCGAGTCGCACACTATGCCGTAGCTGCCCGAGTGTATGTCGCAGTAGTCGAGCTGGTTGCCGTAGCTTGAGGTGGTGAACGTGATGCCCTGCCACTGGTTGTCGATGCGGTCGTAGGGCTGGTTCTTAAACATGTCGTCGTAGCGGTTGCCTCTGAAGACTATGGGCTGCCCCAGCGTGCCCTTGGCAACCAGCTTGCCCTCTACCCTCAAGCCCGCGTCGGAGGCAAACAGCAGCGTGGTGCCCGGCGCTATGGTCAGCGTGGCGCCCTGCTTCACCACCAGGCTGTCGTAGACGGCTATGGGCACGTCAGACTGCAGCGTGCTGTCGGCGGCGAACACCTTGCCGCGCAGCTCCTTCACCGGCTGGCTGTAGCCCACCACGTGCACCTTCTGGCTCGCGCCGTTGGCGAGGGTGAAGACCAGGTCGGCTTCGCTCTTCACCGCCTGCTGCTGGTCGTTGGCCTGCGCGTTGAACTGCGCAAAGGCTATGATGCTGTCGTTGCCGGCACAGTCTATGCTCACGTCCACGCCGGGCTGGATGAAGTAGCCCTGCACGTTGACCAGAAAGGCGTCCTTGCCCTCGCCCTCAAAGGCTACCGAGGTGATGCTGATGCCCTTCGACGACTGGTTGTAGATGGAGAACTGGGCGGTCGGCGACTCGTTGTTGATGATTACGGTGTCGAAATCCAGTGTGTCAGCCGAAAAGGCCACCCGGGCGTCGGCGGGGGTGGGAAAAGTCTGCTCGTCCAGACACGACGGCAGAAGGATGATTGTCATGCTGAGCGCCAGCAGACAGAGGAGTTTTCTCATTGCAGTGTGCTATATATATAAGGTATAGGCCGGGGCGCAACAGCCCCTGACGCTATAAGATAACGCAGAAACAGCCCTTTTATTTTGACGCCGACGCCAAAAACGGACTATTCCGTCACGCCGGCGCCGGCAGACCTGCACCGAAAGACACGGGAAAAACTGCATATTGGCGCGACTATTCATCGAACTGGCTGCTTTGCAGCGCGTAAAGGCAGAAAAAAGGACGAGAATGTCAGCGCAATTCAAAAGAATTATTATTTTTGCAAGGACTAACGGCAGCGCTCATGGGGCTGCCCAGAAGCAACAACAATAACTTTTAACCGTAAAATAACGAAGAGATGGACAAACCTTATGTATTAGGATTGGATTTGGGTGGTACCAATTCCGTGTTCGGCATTGTTGACGCCCGTGGCGAGATAAAGGCGACAACCGCCATCAAGACAACCGGCTATCCCGATGTCAACGACTATGTGGCAGCAGCCTGCCAGGCCCTCGAGCCCGTCATCGAGTCAGTAGGCGGCATCGAGACCATCAAGGGCATGGGAGTGGGAGCCCCCAACGCCAACTACTACACCGGCACCATAGACAACGCCGCCAACCTTGAGTGGAAAGGCAACATCCCACTGGCTAAAATGTTCTCCGACAAACTCGGCATACCCGTGGCCATGACCAACGACGCCAACGCGGCAGCAGTGGGCGAAATGACCTACGGCGTGGCGCGAGGCATGAAGAACTTCATCATGATAACACTGGGCACCGGCGTAGGCTCCGGCATCGTGGTCAACGGACAACTCGTATACGGCTGCGACGGATTCGCCGGCGAGCTGGGCCACGTAGTGGTAGACCCCAGTCCCGACGCACGCGTATGCGGCTGCGGACGCAAAGGCTGTCTCGAAACCTACTGCTCAGGCACCGGAATAGCACGCACCGCACGCGAAATGCTGACCAAAGACCCGCGCCCAAGCCTCCTGCGCAGCTACAACATCGAAGAAGTGACAGGCGTTGAGGTCACCAAGGCAGCACAGAAAGGCGACGAACTGGCCAAGGAAATACTCGCCTTCACCGGCAGAACACTCGGCACGGCATGCGCCAACTTCGCCCTCTTCTGCAGCCCCGAGGCCTTCGTATTCTTCGGCGGCCCCACCAAGGCAGGCGACTTCCTCATGGAGCCACTCCGCAAAGCCTACGAAGAGAACATCCTCTACGTCTACAAAGGCAAGGCCAAGCTCCTCCTCTCAAACCTCAGCGGTTCCGACGCAGCCGTACTCGGCGCCTCCGCCCTGGCTTGGGAACTGCCCGACTGACGCCCCACACCGCATTTTTAAAGCAAAACTAACCGCAGGCTGGATCCTCACCCCGAGAATCCAGCCTTTTTTTCATATTCGCCACACCATAAAACAACAGAAGGAGAAACGACCCAAAACACGTACATAACCACTATGACACACAACACATATGACACACAACAAACAATTTTGCACAGAAACTCTTTTAAAGACTTTCTGTGCAAAATTTCCTCTCACTCTTTACCCCTTTTTGAATACATTATTATTATCTTTGTGCAAGAGATTGTATATGCATAGTCTTGCCTACGAATAGACCAAACAATAAACAATGATACAAACGAGGCTTTGATGGTTGCGAAAGGCTTTGGTCGGTCTGTAGGCGCCATTGGGGAGTCCTCTTTTCTAGCATGTCGTGGAAAAAAAAGAATTTATAGAATCACGTAAACGAGTAACTTTTGTTGACCTGTTTGCTGGTGCTGGCGGTATCAGCGAAGGATTTATGCAAGCATACACTGACGACAAATATTTCGATTTCCGTTTAGCAAGTGACATCAACGAGAATTGCGAGCTGACCCACCGGGCACGTTACAACAATGTGTTAGGACTTGACACAGACTTTCTTTGCCAAGACATCATGGAAGAGTCTTTCCTGCCTAATCTCTTGAAAAGACTTAAAGGCCAAGAAATTGAAGTCGTTACAGGAGGTCCGAGTTGTCAGTCATTCAGTCTTGCTGGTCGCAGAAAAAAACTCGACAAACGAGATGACCTCTTTTTCCACTATCTCAAGGTGATAAAGGCGTTGCGTCCCAAATACTTCGTTATGGAAAATGTGAAAGGAATACTTACGAAAGACGAAGGACGCATCAAAGAACGAATACTTAGAGAGATTCGTTCTATCGTTGACCCGATGGTTTTACTGCAACTTATTGATTATATTGAGGACAAACTGCGAAAGCGCATATCCCCAGCTCTGTATGAAATATTGAAACTG